>NZ_JBHXQZ010000086.1:0-34138 GCF_042717095.1 Streptomyces sp. NPDC058632
AGTTCCCCCTCCGCACCGGGAACTGCGCCGCGGCGCTCCCGTGTTGACGCGACGGTACCTTGGCGCGACGAAACCGGACGGGACCCGGCATCACCACCGCACACCCCGCCGTTCCCCCGCACTGTGACGTGTGGCACGATGCTGGCCATCCCACCGGCACAGCTCTCACAGGAGACACTCCTCGTGCAGTCATCCGCCGTCCCGGAGCTCGCGCACACGCACACCCGCCCGATCCACTGGGTCGCCACCGCCACGGCCGTCGCAGGTGTGGTGGCGCTCTCCTCCCTGATGCAGCCCGGAGCCGCGACGGCGGCCCAGACGCCCGCCCCGGAGACGAAGAGCGCCCCCGCGCACACAGCACCGCCCGACCCGGCGGCCGTCGAGTTCCCGCTCGAGTGCGGTCCGGTGGACGTGGTGGTCAAGAAGCACGCGGCCGGTGACCTGGACGGCGACGGCCGGCCCGAGACGGTGGCGGCCGTCCACTGCGACGCCCCCATGGGTACCCCGCCCGACGGCATGTACGTGCTGACCCGGGCCGCCGGAGCCGGCACGCCCCGCGTCGTGGCCACCCTCGTCGACCCCAAGGACCGCACCAACGTCGACGACTTCGCCGTGCGCGACGGCGACATCACCGCGGCACTTCTCGGCTACTCGTCCACCGACGTGCCCCGTTGCTGCCCCGACGTGCGCACGAGCGTGAAGTGGCACTGGGACGACGGGGTGTTCGTCCAGTCCGAGCCCTCCGGCGCCCGGAGCGTCTGAACCGGACGCGGACACCGCGCGGAACCCGGGGCGCACGCCCGTGCGCGCTCCGGAGCATCGGAGAGCGTGCGAGGAAACGGACAGGGGTACGGACAAGGGGTGACGAACGGTGCCGAACCGGTCACCCGGCGTCCGGGCCGTACACCTCCACGCCGTCCGCCACCCGACGCACGTGGATGCACTCGCCCGGGCACTCCCTCGCGGAATCGACCACATCCGTGAGAACCGGCAGCGGCACGCGCGTCGTCGCCCCCGCGGCCTGCAACAACTCGTCGCCCGAACCCTTCACGTACGCCAGCCCGTCGATGTCCAGCTCGAACACCTCCGGCGCGTACTGCGCGCAGATGCCGTCGCCGGTACACAGGTCCTGGTCGATCCAGACCTCCAGGTCCTCGCCCTCGACCCCGGCCTCCTGCTGCACGCTCATCTCTCCTGCCGTCTCCCCGCGTCCCGGTCCCACACGTCGGACCGAACGGGAATCCGGCCAGCTCCGACGGGTGTTGAACACATCGACCCTACCTTTGCCGGGGTTCCCGTCATCCTCGGTGGGTATTCCCCTGGCGTGAGGGAGAGCGCAAGGGTGAAGATCGGACACACCCCGACCGTCTTTGTGATCTAGGGGTTTCAATCGACACCCGCCCAGGTAGGGTCTGGAAGCGTCCAGCTCCCCTTGGAGGAGGTGAGGACCGTGGCAGCCCACGACGACGACATGAACCGCGGCATCCGCCCGGGACGCGGGTCCGAGGACCCGGCCGGGCAGATTGCCTACCTTGAGCAGGAGATCGCCGTCCTGCGCCGCAAGCTCGCCGACTCTCCGCGACACACGAGGATTCTCGAAGAGCGGATCGTCGAGCTGCAGACCAACCTGGCCGGCGTGTCCGCCCAGAACGAACGACTCGCCGGCACACTCCGCGAGGCCCGCGACCAGATCGTGGCCCTCAAGGAGGAGGTCGACCGGCTCGCACAGCCCCCGGCCGGTTTCGGGGTTTTCCTCATGGCGAACGAGGACGGCACCGCCGACATCTTCACCGGCGGGAGAAAGCTCCGGGTGAACGTGAGCCCCGGCGTCGACCTCGACGAGCTCCGGCGCGGCCAGGAAGTGATGCTCAACGAAGCGCTCAACGTGGTCGAGGCCATGGAGTTCGAGCGCGTCGGCGACATCGTCACCCTCAAGGAGATCCTCGAGGACGGCGAACGAGCACTCGTCCTCGGCCACACCGACGAGGAACGCGTGGTCCGGCTCGCCGAGCCGCTGCTGGGCATCACCATCCGCCCCGGCGACGCACTCCTGCTCGAACCCCGCTCCGGGTACGTCTACGAGGTCGTCCCCAAGAGCGAGGTCGAGGAGCTCGTCCTCGAGGAAGTCCCCGACATCGGCTACGAGCAGATCGGCGGCCTCGGCAACCAGATCGAAGCCATCCGCGACGCCGTCGAGCTGCCCTACCTCTACCCGGACCTGTTCAAGGAACACGAACTGCGTCCGCCCAAGGGTGTCCTGCTCTACGGGCCCCCGGGATGCGGCAAGACGCTCATCGCCAAGGCCGTGGCCAACTCGCTGGCCAAGAAGGTCGCCGAAGTGACCGGAGTGGCCGCCGGCAAGAGCTTCTTCCTCAACATCAAGGGTCCCGAGCTCCTCAACAAGTACGTCGGCGAGACCGAGCGGCAGATCCGCCTCGTCTTCCAGCGGGCCCGCGAGAAGGCCAGCGAGGGCACCCCCGTCATCGTCTTCTTCGACGAGATGGAATCCCTCTTCCGCACCCGCGGCTCCGGCGTCAGCTCCGACGTGGAGAACACGATCGTCCCGCAGCTCCTCGCCGAGATCGACGGCGTGGAGGGCCTGCAGAACGTGGTCGTGATCGGTGCCTCCAACCGTGAGGACATGATCGACCCCGCCATCCTGCGACCCGGCCGGCTCGACGTGAAGATCAAGATCGAACGTCCGGACGCCGAGGCGGCCAAGGACATCTTCGGCAAGTACCTCACCCAGCGCCTCCCACTGCACGGCGACGACCTCGCCGAGCACGGCAGCGACCGGGACATCACGGTCCAGAGCATGATCCAGACCGCCGTGGAACACATGTACGCCGAAACCGAGGAAAACCGCTTCCTGGAAGTCACCTACGCCAACGGGGACAAGGAAGTCCTCTACTTCAAGGACTTCAATTCCGGCGCCATGATCGAGAACATCGTCGGCCGCGCCAAGAAGATGGCGATCAAGGACTTCCTCGAGAAGAGCCAGAAGGGCCTCCGCGTCTCCCACCTGCTCCAGGCCTGCGTGGACGAGTTCAAGGAGAACGAGGACCTGCCCAACACCACCAACCCCGACGACTGGGCCCGGATCTCCGGCAAGAAGGGCGAGCGGATCGTGTACATCCGCACCCTCATCACCGGAAAGCAGGGCTCGGACACAGGACGCTCCATCGACACGGTGGCAAACACCGGTCAGTACCTGTAAAAAACAGGGCGGCTGCGGGTGCCCTCGGTGGGTACCCGCAGCCGACTGTTTTCTGCAGCCACCACCGGAACACAGCAATGACGCAAATGATCTCCCCACCAGCGCAAAGGCGTTCTAGGCTCTTCACTACCGCCGAGTCGCACAGTGCGGGGACGGGCACCGCACACGCACCGGAGCGCCGGCGGTACTTGAGCGGCGCCCCCGACCGGGGACGCCGCCGGGCAAGGAGGGCCGCATGACCGTACGGCGAGTAATGGGCATCGAGACGGAGTACGGGATCTCCGTCCCCGGCCACCCCAACGCCAATGCCATGCTCACCTCGTCCCAGATCGTGAACGCCTACGCGGCGGCGATGCACCGGGCCCGCCGAGCCCGCTGGGACTTCGAGGAGGAGAACCCGCTGCGGGACGCACGAGGCTTCGACCTCGCCCGCGAGGCCGCCGACTCCACTCAGCTCACCGACGAGGACATCGGCCTGGCCAACGTGATCCTCACCAATGGCGCGCGGCTCTACGTGGACCACGCACACCCCGAATACAGCGCCCCCGAGGTCACCAACCCCCGCGACGCCGTCCTCTGGGACAAGGCCGGCGAGCGGATCATGGCCGAGGCCGCCGAACGGGCCGCCGCGCTCCCGGGCGCCCAGCCCATCCACCTGTACAAGAACAACACCGACAACAAGGGCGCCTCCTACGGCACCCACGAGAACTACCTGATGAAGCGGGAGACGCCCTTTTCGGACATCGTCCGCCACCTCACCCCGTTCTTCGTCTCGCGCCAGGTCTTCACCGGCGCAGGGCGCGTCGGCATCGGCCAGGACGGCCGCGAACACGGCTTCCAGCTCAGCCAGCGCGCGGACTACTTCGAGGTCGAGGTCGGTCTCGAGACCACACTGAAGCGGCCCATCATCAACACCCGCGACGAACCGCACGCCGACGCCGAGAAGCACCGCCGGCTCCATGTGATCATCGGCGACGCGAACCTGTCCGAGATCTCGACCTACCTGAAGCTCGGCACCACCGCGCTCGTCCTGTCGATGATCGAGGACGGCTTCATCGCCGTGGACCTCGCGGTCGACCAGCCCGTACGGACACTGCACCACGTCTCCCACGACCCCACCCTCAAGCGGTTGATCACGCTCCGCAGCGGCCGCACACTCACCGCCGTCCAGCTCCAGATGGAGTACTACGAACTCGCCCGCAAGTACGTCGAGGAACGGTACGGAGCCGACGCCGACGACCAGACCAAGGACGTCCTGACCCGCTGGGAGGACACCCTCAACCGCCTGGAGAACGACCCCATGAGCCTGGCCGGCGAGCTGGACTGGGTCGCCAAGCGGGAAGTCATGGAGGGCTACCGGCGCAGGGACAGCCTGGACTGGGACGCCGCCCGGCTGCACCTCGTCGACCTCCAGTACGCCGACGTACGCCCCGACAAGGGGCTCTACAACCGCCTCGTCGCCCGCGGCCGCATGAAGCGGCTGCTGGACGAGACCGAGGTCGAGAGGGCCCGGACGAAGCCGCCGGAGGACACCCGCGCCTACTTCCGCGGACGCTGCCTGGAGCAGTACGCGGACGACGTCGCGGCGGCCTCCTGGGACTCGGTGATCTTCGACCTGCCGGGCCGGGACTCGCTCCAGCGGGTCCCAACCCTGGAACCGCTTCGCGGAACGCGTAATCACGTCAAGGAGCTCCTGGACCGCTGCCGCACGGCGGAAGACCTGGTCAGGGTGCTCTCCGGGAACTGAAACACGATCGAGGCACCGGGAGGAACCGGCCGGCCGGGGTGGAAAGTCCGGCGGCAGGGAATCATCGAGGTGGCCGCCGTACGTTGGAGGAACTGCGGGGCCGAAGTCAGACCCTGCTTGTAGGGTCTGATCGAGAACGTCGAACCGAGCGGGGTGAGGGTTTATGGCGACCAAGGACACCGGCGGCGGACAGCAGAAGGCGACGCGCTCCACCGAGGAGGTCGAGGAGGCGCCCGAGGCGCAGGCATCCGAGGACCTCAAGGAGCGCCAGGAGAAGCTGAGCGACGACGTGGACGACGTCCTCGACGAAATCGATGATGTGCTCGAGGCCAACGCAGAGGATTTCGTGCGAAGCTTCGTGCAAAAAGGCGGGCAGTAAAGGCCTACTCGGTCGCCTCTCCTTTGAATCAAAGGTGTCGGGGGGAAGGGTGGCTGGTGAGTCGGACGTGAAGCGGCGCAGGAAGTGCAAGCGTGAGTTTCCCGTGGCTGTATTCGCGCGTGACAAGAATCGACGTGATGGCCTCCAGGTGCACTGCCGGGAGTGCGTGGCGAAGTACGGCGCCGCGCACTCCCGGCGCCGCCGGGAGTGCATGGGGAAGACCGTGCGGGAGAAGGTGGACGTCCCAGCGGGACACAAGCTCTGCCGGACGTACTGCGGGATCAAGCCTCACGCCGAGTGGCATCGCGATGCGAGCGCGTCCGACGGTCTCTCGACGCGCTGCAAGGCGTGCAGGGCGGTTCAGGGGCGGCAGGAGCACCTGAAGCGCCAGTACGGCATCACCGAAGCCGAGCGCGACGGATCGACCGCCTCGCAAGAGGGCGCCTGCCGCATATGTCTGTCCGCCCCGGCCGCACATGTGGATCACTGCCACGAGACGGGTAGGGTCCGTGGCGTACTGTGCTTCAGCCGCAATGCCGCGCTGGGGCAGTTCAAGGATCGGCCCGATGCCATAAGGCGGGCTGCTGCTTACGTGGAAGGAATCGCGTGGAAGCCAACACTCGTAGCACCGGGCGTCTACCAGCTGCCTTCCTGACGCCTGGTTCGTCGTCCTTCATGGACTTCCTCTCCGAGCACCAGCCCGAGATGCTCCCGGGGAAGCGGCAACTGCCGCCGCTCCAGGGTGTGATCGAGGCGCCGCACGGCACCACGATCGTGGCCGTGAGCTTCCCCGGCGGTGTGGTGCTAGCCGGTGACCGCCGGGCCACCATGGGCAACGTCATCGCGCAGCGGGACATCGAGAAGGTGTTCCCCGCGGACGAGCACTCGGCGGTGGGCATCGCCGGCACGGCGGGGCTCGCCGTGGAGATGGTGAAGCTGTTCCAGCTGGAGCTGGAGCACTTCGAGAAGGTCGAGGGCGCGCAGCTGTCCCTGGAGGGCAAGGCGAACCGGCTGTCGACCATGATCCGGTCCAACCTGGCGATGGCCATGCAGGGTCTGGCCGTGGTCCCGCTGTTCGCGGGGTACGACGTGGACCGGGGGAAGGGGCGGATCTTCTCCTACGACGTCACGGGCGGGCGTTCGGAGGAGCAGGGGTACGCGGCCACCGGTTCCGGGTCGGTCTTCGCGCGCAGTGCCATGAAGAAGCTCTTCCGGGGTGATCTGAGCGAGGCCGAGGCGACCACTCTGGTGGTGCAGGCCCTCTACGACGCCGCGGACGACGACTCGGCGACCGGCGGTCCCGATGTCGCCCGGCGGATCTACCCGATTGTCACGGTGATCACCGAGGACGGCTTCCGCCGGCTCTCCGAGGACGAGGCGTCCGAGGTCGCGCGGGCGGTGCTGGAGCGGCGGCTGGAGCAGCCCGACGGCCCGCGCGCCGCGCTGCTGTAGGCGCGGTTCGTCGGTGACGGCCCTCCATCCAGTGACTTCGACAGAAAGGGACGGTTGACCCGTGTCGACGCCGTTCTATGTCTCACCCCAGCAGGCGATGGCCGACCGGGCGGAGTACGCCCGCAAGGGCATCGCGCGTGGCCGCAGTCTGGTCGTGCTGCAGTATGCCGACGGCATCGTGTTCGTCGGTGAGAACCCGTCCCGCGCGCTGCACAAGTTCAGCGAGATCTACGACCGGATCGGCTTCGCGGCCGCCGGTAAGTACAACGAGTACGAGAATCTGCGGATCGGCGGCGTGCGCTATGCCGACCTGCGGGGTTACACCTACGACCGGGACGACGTGACGGCCCGGGGCCTGGCCAACGTGTACGCGCAGACGCTGGGCACGATCTTCTCGAGTTCGGCGGAGAAGCCGTACGAGGTGGAGCTGGTGGTGGCCGAGGTCGGTGAGACCCCGGAGGGCGACCAGATCTATCGGCTGCCGCACGACGGTTCCATCGTCGACGAGCACGGCTCGGTGGCGGTGGGGGGCAACGCGGAGCAGATCAGCGGCTATCTGGACCAGCGGCACCGGGACGCCATGACGCTGGCCGAGGCGCTGGCGCTGGCGGTGCAGTCGCTGTCGCGGGACACGAACGGCAGTGAGCGGGAGATTCCCGCGGAGCGGCTGGAAGTGGCCGTGCTGGACCGTACGCGGCCGCAGCAGCGGAAGTTCAAGCGCATCACCGGCCGGCAGTTGGCGCGGCTGCTGGCGGCCGACGGCGCGGAGACGGCGTCCGAGGCGGAGGCCGATGTGGAGGCGGAGGACGAGGCCGGAGGCGCGTTCGGGGGTCCGTCCGAGGGCACCCCGGAGGGCAAGGAGTAGAACCGGCCGATGCCCGGCTCGCTCGGGTGAGGTGGCGGGCCCGTGCGGCCCGGTGGGCCTGTGCCGCCCGGTGGGGGTGTGCGTCCGAGGTGCGGGCGGGCGCCCCCACCTCGCCTGTCCGGCGGATCACGCCGGAGACGCGGGGTCGGGCACGCGCTCCCTCCCCCGCCTTGCAGCCGCACGCGCCGACCCCGGCTGGAAAGAAACCGCGGTTACCTCCGCCCCGACCCGCGGGCCGGGCCTGGTGCGTCAGGGGCGCGTGGCGGGCGGGGCCGTCGAGCCCCGGGTCACCAGGTGGACGGGGATGTCGCCGGCTTCGGGGGCGCGGTGGTCGAGGACCGCGAGGAGGGCTTGCATTCCGCGTTCGCCGAAGAGTTCCGCGTCGAGGCGGACCGTGGTCAGCTCCGGGTCGAGGGCCGTGGCCAGGGCCAGGTCGTCGAGGCCGGTGACGGAGAGGTCGTCGGGGACGCGCAGGCCGAGGCGGCGGGCCGCCTTGTAGGTGCCGGCCGCGAGCTGGTCGTCGTCGCAGACGACGGCGGTGGGCCGGCCGGGGGCGGCCAGGGCGGTGTGGGCGGCGGTGACGGCGCCCTGGATGGAGATGGGTGAGCGGGCGGTGCGCAGGGTGGTGCCGGGGGCGGCGGTCAGGCGGGCGGCCAGTTCGCGGGCACGGACGTCGAAGGTCCAGGAGGGGATGTCGGCCGCCAGGTGGAGGAAGTCGCGGTGGCCCAGGTCCAGGAGATGGCGGGTGATCTGCCGGACGCCGTCGGCGATGTCGAGGTTGACGGTCGCGGCGCCCGGGTTGCTCGCGGGGTCGCTGTCGAGCATGACCAGGGGGAGCTGGTCGCCACGGATGGCGGTGAGGGCGTCGGCGGCCATGGAGGACGCGATGACACCGTCGAGGGCGGCCTGCGCGGAGGCGAAGGGGTTGCGGGCGGGGCCGATGCCCTCGGGGGAGGGGTAGAGGACGACGCCGAAGCCGTGCTGGGCGGCGACGCGCGCGGCCCCGGTGTAGACGCCGGCGAAGAACTCGGTGGTGAGGGCGGGGACGACCAGGAGGACGGTGCGGGTGTGGCCGAGGCGCAGGTTGCGGGCGGCCAGGTTCGGGCGGTAGCCGAGGGTGTGCGCCGCCTCGCGTACGCGCTGTGCGGTGGTCTCCGAGACCCGGCCGCGCCATTTGTCGCCCATGACGAGGGAGACGGCGGCCTGGGAGACGCCGGCGACCCGTGCGACGTCCCGGCTCGTGGGGCGGGTCTGGGCTCGGGCCACCGTGGGACCGCTCCTTCGACTGGACTCCGTCTGGACTGGTGAACAGCGGACATGGTACGTATGGAGACCGAGGTTATACGTACAACGTCGGGGTTCCGAGAGACAACCGGCGTACGAGTGGAGGATGCCGCATGGCCACGGGATACGTGGAGATCCTCCGGGTGCGGTACGCGACCCGGCTTCTGGTGGGCACGCTGGTGGGCCGGCTGCCCAACGCGACCGCGGCCATCGCGATCGTGCTGTTCGTCCGCGCGGAGGGCGGTTCGTACAGTCTGGCCGGCGCCCTGGCGGCGGTGTACGGCGTGGCCAACGCGGTGGGGCAGCCGGTGCTGGGGCGGCTGGTGGACCTGCGGGGGCAGCCGCGGGTGCAGCTGCCGGCCGCGGTGCTGTCGGCGCTGGCGATGGCGGTCTTCGCGTTCGTGGGGATCGAGCCGCGGGCGGCGGCGTACGGGGCGGTGGCCGCCGCGGGGCTGTTCACACCGCCGCTGGAGGGCGGGCTGCGGGCCCTGTGGTCGTCGGTGCTGCACCGCGAGGACCACGTGCACCGGGCGTACGCGATGGACGCGGTGGCCCAGGAGGTGATGTTCACCGTCGGGCCGCTGCTCGTCACGGTGTGCGCGTCGCTGTGGTCGCCGCAGGCCGCCCTGCTGGTGCTGAACGGGCTGGGGGTGCTGGGTGCCCTGTCCGTGGTGGTGTCGAAGCCCTCGCGCGCGTGGCGGTCGGCGCCGCGCGAGGCGCACTGGCTGGGCGCGCTGCGCTCGCCGGGGCTGCTGGCTCTGCTGGGTGCCTTCCTGTTCGTCGGCATCGCGATGGGGTCCATCACCGTGGCCGCGGTGTCCTACGGGGACGAGAACGGCGGTGACCACGTGTACGGCTGGCTGATGGCGGGCCTGGGGTTCGGTGCGCTCGTCGGCGGCACGGCCTACGGGGCGCGCCAGTGGGCGGGGGAGCCGGCGCGGCGACTGCAGGTGCTGGTGGCGCTCCTGGCGGTGTGTTATCTGCCGCTCACGCTGATGCCGGGTCCGGTGGCGATGACCCTGCTGGCGGCGGTCGCCGGTCTCTTCCTGGCTCCGGCGATCGCGTGTGCGTTCGTGCTGATCGACCGGCACGCGCTGGCGGGCACGGTCACGGAGGCGTTCTCGTGGCTGGTGACGACGTTCACGGTGGGCGCGTCGGTGGGAACGGGCCTGGCCGGGCCGGTGGTCGAGGGGGGCGGCGCGCAGTGGGGTTTCGCGATCCCGGCTGTCGCGGGTGGCGCGGCTTTGCTGGTTTTGATGTCGACCGGAAGGGTATTGGCGGTTCCCGCAGGCGGGACCGTGGTTGCGGCCGGTTCGGAAAATGATCCGAACCGTGCCGTCGAACCCCGTTTGGGTTCAGGGGATCGGGCGTAATGTTCAGTCATGGACCGCCGCATTTTCGGGCTGGAGAACGAGTACGGCGTCACGTGCACGTTCAGGGGACAGCGCCGTCTGTCTCCTGACGAGGTGGCGCGGTACCTCTTCCGCCGTGTCGTGTCATGGGGTCGTAGCAGCAATGTCTTTCTGCGCAACGGCGCCCGTCTCTATCTCGACGTGGGTTCGCATCCGGAATACGCCACACCCGAATGTGACAACGTGACCGAGCTGGTCACCCACGACAAGGCCGGGGAGCGCATTCTCGAAGGGCTCCTGGTGGATGCCGAACGACGCCTGCACGAGGAGGGAATCGCGGGCGACGTCTACCTGTTCAAGAACAACACCGACTCGGCGGGTAACTCGTACGGGTGCCATGAGAACTATCTGGTGGCCCGGCACGGGGAGTTCTCGCGGCTCGCGGACATCCTCATCCCGTTCCTGGTGACCCGCCAGTTGCTGTGCGGGGCCGGGAAGGTGCTGCAGACGCCGCGTGGCGCGGTGTACTGCGTCAGCCAGCGGGCCGAGCACATCTGGGAGGGCGTCTCGTCGGCGACGACCCGGTCCCGGCCGATCATCAACACGCGTGACGAGCCGCACGCGGACGCCGAGCGGTACCGCCGGCTCCATGTCATCGTCGGTGACTCGAACATGTCCGAGACGACCATGTTGCTCAAGGTCGGTGCCACCGATCTGGTGCTGCGCATGATCGAGGCGGGCACGGTGATGCGTGACCTCACGCTGGAGAACCCGATCCGGGCGATCCGTGAGGTGAGCCACGACATCACGGGCCGCCGCAAGGTCCGCCTGGCGAGCGGCCGTGAGGCCTCCGCCCTCGAGGTGCAGCGGGAGTACTACGAGAAGGCGCTGGACTTCTGCGAGCGCCGCGGTATCCGCACCGGCACGGTCGAGCAGGTGCTCGAGCTGTGGGGCCGCACCCTGGACGCGATCGAGGCCGAGGACCTCGACCGTATCGGCACCGAGATCGACTGGGTGATGAAGTACAAGCTGCTCGAGCGGTACCGGGCCAAGCACAACATGACCATGTCGCATCCGCGGGTCGCGCAGATAGACCTCGCCTACCACGACATCCACCGCCGTCGTGGTCTGTACTACCTGCTCGAGAAGAAGGGGCAGGCCGCCCGGATCTGCAACGACATGAAGATCTTCGAGGGCAAGTCCGTTCCGCCGCAGACCACCCGGGCGCGGCTGCGGGGCGACTTCATCCGCCGGGCGCAGGAGCAGCGGCGGGACTTCACCGTCGACTGGGTGCACCTCAAGCTCAACGACCAGGCGCAGCGGACGGTGTTGTGCAAGGACCCCTTCCGTGCGGTGGACGAGCGGGTGGAAAAGCTGATCGCCGGTATGTGAGACGGGTTGTTCCGCGGGTCTCCCGAACCGCGGAACGCCACACGGGCGCCGTACGTTACTCAGTGCGGCGCCCTTCTCACGCCGTAGAGTTGCGCGGACGCCACCGACAAGATCGATGATTACGAGGCCCCCACCGTGCGCCGACGCTCACTTCTCATTGCCGTACCCGCCGGACTGGCCACTCTCGCCGCCTGCGGCGACGGCGGGTCCGATTCGAGCAAGGCCAGCGAGAGTGCCTCGCCGTCCGCGCCCGACGCGTCGGGCGCGCCCCCGCCGAAGATCGTCGACGGTCCGCTGCCGGCGATCACCGAGGGCGTGAAGTTCGGTGAGAAGCCCACCGTGGCCAAGGGCGGCGGTGACCCTTCCAAGGACCTCGCGGTGCAGACCGTCATCGCGGGCGGCGGCAAGGCCATCGCCGAGAACGACTTCGTGGTGGCCCACTATCTGGGCCAGGTGTGGAGCACCGCGAAGGTGTTCGACAACTCCTACGACCGCAAGGCCCCGCTGGCGATCCAGCTGGCGCAGGGCAGCATCATCGACGGCTGGCGGTACGGGCTGACGGGGAAGAAGGCCGGCAGCCGGGTCCAGATGGCGGTTCCGCCCACCTGGGGCTACGGCACGCAGGGCAATGAGCAGGCGGGCATCAAGGGTACCGACACGCTGGTGTTCGTGGTGGACGTGCAGGACACGTTCAACGCGAAGAGTTCCGCCGAGGGCAGCGAGGTCGCTCAGGACGACGTCGATCTGCCGAAGGTCGGCACGAACACGGACGGTAAGGCGCCCTCCATCGAGGTGCCCGACACGAAGGCCCCGACGAAGCTGGTGTCGAGCTACATCCTCGAGGGCGACGGCGAGGAGGTCGGCGCCGACAACAGCGTGCTCGTGCAGTACAGGGGTGTTTTGTGGGACGGCGGCAAGGAGTTCGACTCGACGTACGAGCGGGGGCAGCTGACTTCGTTCTCGCTCCAGCAGGTCGTCAAGGGATGGGCGCAGGGACTGACCGGCAAGAAGGTCGGCAGCCGGGTCCTCATCGTCATTCCGCCGGAGCTGGGGTACGGCGACACGCCGCCGCAGGGCAGCGACATCAAGAAGGACTCCACGCTGGTCTTCTCGGTCGACATCCTCGCGAAGTTGTGACCGCGTGTGATGTAAGACTGTGCGTGTTCGCCTTTCCGTAGACAAGCAGGAGCGTTAGACGTGAGCATCGACAAGCCCGAGATCGACTTCCCGGGCGGCGAGCCCCCGGCGGACCTCGAGATCAAGGACATCTGGGAGGGCGACGGAGAGGTGGCGCAGGCGGGTCAGACCGTCACCGTCCACTACGTCGGTGTCTCCTTCAGCACGGGTGAGGAGTTCGACGCCAGCTGGAACCGCGGTGCTCCGTTCCGCTTCCCGCTGGGCGGCGGCCGGGTCATCCAGGGCTGGGACCAGGGCGTGCAGGGCATGAAGGTCGGTGGCCGTCGCCAGCTGACCATCCCCGCGCACCTGGCCTACGGCGACCAGAGCCCCACCCCGGCGATCAAGCCCGGCGAGACGCTGATCTTCGTGGTCGACCTGCTCGGGGTCTGACCACCCGCCCGATCGCCGATCGGCCGCCCGTGCGACGTCGCGTCGCGGTTGCGACCGGACTCGATCACCTGGGGTCCATGCCTGTCCGGGCATGGACCCTCGGCTTTTGCCGCGCCACCACGGGGCGGTACGGTCATCGGACTGAGCAGCATGAGGAGGCGAAGGGCGTCGATGGCCATTGCCAAGGCCGAGCGGCTGATGAACCTGGCGCTGTGCCTGCTGGGCACGCGGCGGCCACTGAGCAAGCGTGAGCTGCGCGAGTCCATCGAGGCCTACCTCGAGGCGGCCTCGGACGATGCGTTCAACCGGATGTTCGAGCGCGACAAGGACGATCTGCGCGAACTCGGACTCGTCATCGAGACGGTGGAGAACCTCGACGGCGAGGTCGGCTATCTGGCCCGGCGGGACAGCAACCGCCTGCCGCCCATCACCCTCGACGCCGAGGAGGCCGCCGCCCTGGGCCTGGCGGCCAAGGTGTGGCAGCAGGCCAGACTGGCCGGCGCGGCCAGCGGCGCTCTGCAGAAGCTGCGCGCGGCGGGACTGCCCGAGGACGTCGACCCGTACGGGGCCCACAGCGCGCTCGAGCCGCGCATCCCGGTGCACGAGGCCGCCTTCGAACCGCTGATGCTGGCCTGCCGCGACCGCCGCTCCGTCGTCTTCGACTACCGCAAGGCCAATGCCGCGCAGCCCGAACCGCGCCATGTAGAGCCGTGGGCGCTGGAGTGCTGGCGCGGCCACTGGTACCTGGCGGGCTGGGACCGCGACCGGGGCGCCGAGCGGGTCTTCCGGCTGTCCCGGATCACCGGCAGGGTGCGCTCGCGCGGCACTCCGTACACCGTCCCGGTACCGGACGTCGTCACCGTGCGCGAGACGGTGGCGAGCTGGGCGGGGGAGAGCGCGGAACGCTCCGCGCGGATCCGGCTGCGCACCGACGCGGGGTACCCCCTTCGAGCGAAGGCCACGTCCGTGCGGGAACTCGGCAATGGCTGGGAAGAGTTGGAGATTCCGTACGGGCACGGCCTGGACGCCTGGCTGGTGGAGTTCGGGGCGGACGTGGTGGTCCTGGAGCCCGCCGAGCTGCGGGCCGACGTGGTGGACCGGCTGCGCGCCGTGGCCAAGGACTGAGGGGGACGGGACAAGAACGTGGCAGGCAAACCGGTCAGGCCAGTGAACGCCCTCGACCAGACCCGGCGGATGCTCTCCCTGGTCACCTATCTGAGGGAGCGGCCCGGGGCCCGGATCGAGGACGTGGCGCGCGCCTTCGGCATCACCGAGGACGAGCTGGTCTCGGACCTCGACGTGCTGCCCATGTGCGGCACCAGTTTCCGCGGCGGCGACCTGCTGGACATCGACACCGACGGGGAGCGCATCTGGTGGCACAACCCGGCCGCGCTCGGGGCGGAGGCCGCGGAACCGCTCCGTCTCGCCGCGGACGAGGCCACCGCGCTGCTGGTCGCCGCGCGCGCCGTGACCACCCTGCCCGGACTGCGCGAGAGCGACCGGCAGGCACTGCTGCGGGCCACCGCCAAGGTGGAGGCCGCGGCCGGAGAGGCGGCGGGCGCCAGCGCCCGGCTGTCGGTGACCTTCGAGTCCGAGGGCGGTGTCTTCGCGGACGTCGACCGGGCCATCGCCGAGCGCCGCAGACTGTGGATCCGCTACTACTCGCCCGCCCGCGACGAGCTCAGCGAGCGAGAGATCGACCCCATCCGCCTGGTCAGCGTCGGGCACACCTATGTGGAGGCCTGGTGCCGCCGCTCCGAGGCGCGCCGCACGTTCCGGCTCGACCGGGTCGCCGAGATCAGGATCCTCGACGAGCCGTCCGCGCCGCCCGAGGTCGAACTGCGGGACCTGTCGGAAGGGCTGATGCAGCCGGCGGCGGAGGATCCGGAGGTCGTGGCCGAGGTCGGACCGGGCGGTCGCTGGGTCGCCGAGTACTACCCGCACGACAGCGCGGATGAGCTGCCGGACGGCGGGCTGCGTATCACCTTGCGGACACCCGACCCGGCGTCGCTCAAGCGGCTGGCGCTGCGGCTCGGGCGGGACGGCCGGATCGTCGCACCGGACGACCTCGCGGACAGCGCCCGGCGGGCGGCCCGCGAGGCGCTGGCGGCGTACGACGGCGCCGGGGCGGCCGGATGAGCGGGCCGCACACGGTGTGCGCGGTCCGGGGCGGGCAGGACGACGGGCAGGAGCGAGGACTGTGAGCGAGTCGGCGACCCCTGGAGCACCGATCCCCGGAGCACCGACCTCTGGAATACCGGCCCCTGGAGCACGGGGCATGACGGTGGCGTCCGCGTTCTCCGGGATGAGAGGCGTGGCGCCGGTCGTGTTCCGGGCGGGCTGCCCGGACTGCAGGGGGCGTTTCGAGCTGGGCGCGAGCGCGCTGCGCCTGGTCATAGGGGCCAGCAGACGCACCACCTTCTACTCGTTCACCTGCCCCGCGTGCGAGACGGCGGTCCGTAAGCCGGCGGGGGAGCGGGTCGTCGAACTCCTCACCGGCGGCGGGGTCAGCACCCTGCGGCTGCACTCGACGGCGTAGGGGCCGCCCGGCTCGTGCCCCGGCGGCCCGCGGTTCCCTTCCGGGGCGCCGGGCTCCGGGCGCCGGGCGTTCCGAGCGGGCGGGGACCGTCTAGGCTCGCCCTATGTTCTGGGCGATGTTCGCGGTTGCTGTGGGGTTCCTGGGGCTTGTGGTGCTCGGGGTGTTCGCCGTACGGGTCTTCGTCGAGGCGGAGCGGCTCGGCAGACAGGTCGCGGATTCGGCGAGCCGTATCGGCCGGGCCGCCGAGGACCTGGAGCGGGCGGCGGCCGGCGCGGCCCGCTCCGCACAGGCGCTCTGACCCGATCCGGGACGGCTGCCCGGGTCCGCACGCCCTGTCGTGTTGCCGACCCGGGCGGGTACGCTGCTGACCGCGGCCCGGAGAACGAGGCCCGGACCGCGGACAGGAGTACGCACGGGGATTGCCCTACGTTCACCCCTGAGCGTTACGATCGCTGACAACGCGGTCATCGGACGCGTGTCCGAACGGTCGGACAGGGCAGCACCCCCCACCCCCAGCAGCCTCGGTGAGAAGGTAAAGAAATGTTCGGAAGGCTCGGAGCTCCCGAGATCATTCTCATCCTCGTCGTCATCATCCTGCTGTTCGGCGCGAAGAAGCTTCCGGACATGGCGCGGTCGCTCGGCAAGTCCGCCCGCATCCTCAAGAGCGAGGCCAAGGCGATGAAGGAGGACAAGGACAAGTCCTCCGCCCCCGCCGACCCGCCGGCCCCCGGCGACGACTCCCCGGCGCAGCGCACCATCCAGGCCGCCCCCGGTGACGTGACCAGCTCCCGCCCGGTCACGGAGCCGACGGACACGACCAAGCGCTGACGCAGGGCCGGACGCAGTCCGGCCCGCCGCACGAGATGGGAACGTGGGTTGCCCAAGTCTGCCCGCAAGCAGGAGAGGGATCCCGAGGGGCGGATGCCCCTCGCGGAGCACCTTCGTGAGCTCCGCAACCGGCTGGCCAAGGCGCTGCTGGCCATCGTCCTGGTGACGGTCGGCGCGGCCTTCTTCTACAACGAGATCATCAACTTCTTCACCGACCCGGTGCTCAAGTCGGTCGGCTGCGCGAAGTCCTTCGAGGAACTCGCCGCCTCGGCACGCGACGAGGATCCCTGCGCGCAGATCACCATCAACGGTCTGCTCACGCCGTTCACCCTGGCGCTGAAGGTCTCCCTGATGGCCGGTGTCGTCCTGGCCTCGCCGGTCTGGCTGTACCAGCTGTGGTCGTTCGTCGCGCCCGGCCTGCACAAGCACGAGAAGAAGTACGCCTACGCGTTCGTCGCGACGGGCTTCCCGCTCTTCCTCGCCGGCGGCTACTTCGCCTACCGGGTGCTGCCGACGACGGCGAAGGTACTCATCGAGTTCACGCCGTTCGGCGTCGACAACCTGCTGCCGCTGGACGACCTGCTCGACCTCGTCACGCGCATGGTGATCGTCTTCGGGCTCTCCTTCGAGCTGCCGCTGCTGCTGATCATGCTCAACTTCACCGGGGCGCTGACGGGCAAGCGCATGCTCGGCTGGTGGCGCGGCATGATCATGGGCATCACGCTGTTCGCGGCCCTGGCCACACCGAGCACCGACCCGCTGACCATGATCGCCCTCGCCGGACCGATCTGGATCCTGTACTTCGCCGCCGTCGGCATCTCCCTGTTCAACGACCGCCGCAGGCGCCGTCTGGAGGCCATGGGCCCCGCCGACGACGAGGCCTCCGACCTGGACCTCACCCCCGAGGACATCGGCGAGACCGAACCCGTGCCGACCGGGCGCGCCCTGCCCGAGCAGGCGGGCACGGCCCGGGTCAACGGTTATGACGACGTGACCTGAAGGCCGGGCGGAGGCTCGTAGGGTCACAGGGTGACCAGCGAGATCACCCTCTTCGTCAACCCCACCGCGGGTCGCGGCCGGGGCGCCCGAGCGGCGCGGCCGGCCGCTTCCGCGTTGCGCGCGGCCGGTTTCGCGGTGCGGACCGTGCTCGGCGAGGACGCCGCGGACGCGCTCGCCCGCGCGCGCCGTGCGGTCGAGGAGGGCACCGGGGCCCTGGTCGCCGTCGGCGGCGACGGCATGGCGAACCTGGCCCTGCAGGCCGTCGTCGGTACCGGTACCCCGCTCGGCCTGATCGCCGTCGGCACCGGCAACGACTTCGCCCGCTCGCTCGGCATGCCACTGAGGGAACCGGCCGCGGCCGGCCGGATGATCGCCGACGCCCTCAAGTGCGGACGGGTGCGCGACATCGACCTCGGGCGGGCCGGCGACCGCTGGTTCGCCACCGTCCTCGCCTCAGGCTTCGACTCCCGCGTCAACGACCGCGGCAACCGGATGCGGCTGCCCGCGGGACGTTTCACGTACGACCTCGCCGTGGTCGCCGAACTCGCGGCCCTGCGCCCGATCCCGTACCGGATCACCCTCGACGACGGCGACGTCCGCGAGGTCGAGGCGACGCTGGTCGCCGTCGGCAACGGGGCCTCGTACGGGGGCGGCATGCGGATCTGCCCGGGTGCCGACCTCACCGACGGCCTGTTCGACGTCACGGTGGTCGGCGGCTGCGGCCGGGCCACGCTGCTGCGGCTCTTCCCCACCGTGTACCGCGGAACGCACGTCGACCGGCCCGAGGTGAGCGTCCTCCGGGCGTCGCGGGTGGAGCTGGCCGCGGAGGAGGTCACCGGGTACGCGGACGGCGAACCGCTCGGACCCCTGCCGCTGACCGCGAGCTGCGTACGCGGCGCGGTGCGGGTCGTGGGCCCCTGACGGGCCGCGTCCGCTCCCGGATCCGGATAATGATCGTCCTGTTGTCAGCGCGGCCCGGTACGCTCGAAAGCACGATGACAGAGGACCTCTCCCCGGCCGAGCGGTACGCGGCAGCACGCAGGCGCGCTGCCGAGCAGGCCACCGCACTCGCCTCCTTCCGCGAGATGTACGACTTCGGCCTCGACCCCTTCCAGATCGAGGCCTGCCAGGCGCTCGAGGCGGGGAAGGGCGTGCTGGTGGCCGCACCCACCGGCTCGGGCAAGACGATCGTCGGCGAGTTCGCCGTCCACCTCGCCCTCCAGCAGGGCAAGAAGTGCTTCTACACGACGCCCATCAAGGCGCTGTCGAACCAGAAGTACGCCGACCTGTGCCGTCGCTACGGCGCCGACAAGGTCGGCCTGCTCACCGGCGACAACAGCGTCAACTCCGGTGCCCCCGTGGTCGTGATGACCACCGAGGTGCTGCGGAACATGCTGTACGCGGGCTCGCAGACGCTCCTCGGCCTCGGGTACGTGGTCATGGACGAGGTGCACTACCTCTCCGACCGTTTCCGGGGCGCCGTCTGGGAGGAAGTGATCATCCACCTCCCCGAGTCGGTGACCCTGGTGTCCCTCTCGGCGACGGTGTCGAACGCGGAGGAGTTCGGCGACTGGCTGGACACCGTCCGCGGCCACACCGAGGTCATCGTCTCCGAGCACCGGCCCGTGCCGCTGTTCCAGCACGTACTCGCCGGGCGCCGGATCCACGACCTGTTCGAGGAGGGCGAGGGTCAGAAGAAGGCCGTCAACCCCGACCTCACGCGGATGGCCCGGATGGAGGCGACCCGCCCGTCGTGGGGCGAGAGGCGCCGCGGCCGGAACATGCGCGAGGCGGACCGGGAGCGGGAGCGCAGACAGCGCACGCGGGTCTGGACACCGGGCCGGCCCGAGGTGATCGAGCGGCTCGACGCCCAGGGCCTGCTGCCCGCCATCACCTTCATCTTCAGCCGCGCCGCCTGCGAGGCCGCCGTCCAGCAGTGCCTGTACGCGGGGCTGCGGCTCAACGACGACCGGGCGCGGGAGCAGGTGCGCTCCCTCGTCGAGGAGCGCACCGCCTCCATCCCCACCGAGGACCTGCACGTCCTCGGCTACTACGAGTGGCTGGAGGGCCTCGAGCGCGGCATCGCGGCCCACCACGCGGGCATGCTGCCGACGTTCAAGGAGGTCGTCGAGGAGCTGTTCGTCCGCGGCCTGGTCAAGGCGGTCTTCGCGACCGAGACCCTCGCCCTGGGCATCAACATGCCCGCCCGCTCGGTGGTACTGGAGAAGCTCGTCAAGTGGAACGGCGAGCAGCACGCCGACATCACCCCCGGCGAGTACACCCAGCTGACCGGCCGGGCCGGCCGGCGCGGCATCGATGTCGAGGGCCACGCGGTCGTGCTGTGGCAGCGCGGCATGAACCCCGAGCACCTCGCGGGGCTGGCCGGCACCCGCACCTATCCGCTGCGCTCCAGCTTCAGGCCGTCGTACAACATGGCGGTCAACCTGGTCGAGCAGTTCGGCCGGCACCGCTCGCGCGAGCTGCTGGAGACGTCGTTCGCCCAGTTCCAGGCGGACCGTTCGGTGGTCGGTATCTCGCGGCAGGTGCAGCGCAACGAGGAGGGCCTCGAGGGCTACCAGGACTCCATGACCTGCCACCTCGGCGACTTCGAGGAGTATGCGCGGCTGCGCCGCGACCTGAAGGACCGGGAGACGGAGCTGGCCCGCCAGGGCGCGGCGCAGCGGCGCACGGAGGCGGCCGTCGCCCTGGAGAAACTCAAACCCGGCGACATCATCCACGTACCCGCGGGCAAGTACGCCGGGCTGGCTCTGGTCCTCGACCCGGGCCTGCCCGCGGGCCGGGCGGGCGGCCACCGCGGCGTCGAGTACCACGACGGGCCCCGCCCCCTGGTGCTGACCGCGGAGCGGCAGGTCAAACGGCTGGCGTCGATCGACTTCCCGGCGCCCGTCGAGGCGCTGGAGCGGATGCGCATCCCGAAGTCGTTCAACGCGCGCTCGCCGCAGTCCCGCCGCGACCTGGCCTCCGCGCTGCGGACCAAGGCCGGGCACATCGAACCGGAGCGGCACCGCAAGCGGCGCTCCCAGGCGGCCGACGACCGGGAGATCGACCGGCTGCGCAAGGCGATCCGGGCCCACCCCTGCCACGGCTGCGACGACCGTGAGGACCACGCCCGCTGGGCCGAGCGCTACCACCGGCTGCGGCGGGACACCAAGCAGCTGGAGCGGCGCATCGAGGGCCGGACGAACACCATCGCCCGCACCTTCGACCGCATCGTCGCCCTGCTGACCGAGCTGGACTACCTGCGCGGCGACGAGGTCACCGAGCACGGCAAGCGGCTCGCCCGGCTGTACGGCGAACTCGACCTGTTGGCCAGCGAATGCCTGCGGGAGGGCGTCTGGGAGCAGCTCGGCCCGGCCGAACTCGCCGCCTGTGTCTCGGCGCTGGTGTACGAGGCCCGGGTCAGCGACGACGCGGCGGTGCCCAAGGTGCCCTCCGGCAGGGCGAAGACCGCGCTCGGCGAGATGGTCCGCATCTGGGGGCGGCTGGACGGCCTGGAGGAGGACTTCCGGATCACCCAGACCGAGGGTGTGGGCCAGCGCGAACCCGACCTCGGCTTCGCCTGGGCCGCCTACATGTGGGCGTCCGGCAAGGGGCTCGACGAGGTGCTGCGCGAGGTGGAGATGCCGGCGGGGGACTTCGTGCGCTGGTGCAAGCAGGTCATCGACGTCCTCGGCCAGATCTCGGCCGCGGCTCCGGCGGTGGAGGGCTCCACGGTCGCGAAGAACGCCCGCAAGGCGGTCGAAGGACTGCTGCGGGGAGTGGTGGCCTACTCGTCCGTGGGGTGACGGCGAACGGGCCCGGCCCGTCCCCTGTGCGGTGAAGCCCGGCGCGCTCCGTGCGCGCCGGGCTTCCGCGTCCCCAGCGCCCCCGTCGGCAACAGGACCGGACGATTCCGCGGCCGCCGACCGCGTACTTCACCCTTCACGGTGAGTAAGTTTCGTACACCCATGTGCTGTTACTCAGCGTGTTCGAATGGAGCCCGAGCGTGCAAATGGGTTCGAGCGTACTCCTGCCCCAGGGGTCATTTCCGGCGCTTGCCGAATATGACACGGCGTTGATCCTGTCGGACTAAGCTCGCCCGCAGCGCACCGAGTTGGGATGAATTCGTGTGTCTGTTCCCTCTTGTGCGGATGATTCCCATGACTTCCCGGTCCGTCTCCCCCCGAACGTCCCCCGACCACCAGCCGATTCGTTTCCAGAGGCCTACATGGTGAGTGTCCAGTCCCCGCCCGGTCGACGCGAACTTCCCTACGCGCGCGTGCTGTTGCTGCCGGCCATACTGATGGCCGCGGCAACCGGAGCCGCCGTCGCCCTGGTGACGGAGCCCGCCCGGATCGCCGTCGGCGCCTGCGGTGTCGTCGCCACCCTGCTGGTGATCACCGCCGCGGCCGAGGCGGTGCGCCGCGGCCGCGCCCTGCGGGACGAGCGAGCCGGGCACGACCGTCACCGCGCGTATCTGGAAGCGCGGATCGCCTCCCACGACACGGAGACGCTGCACTTCGCGGACGCCGTCGTCCCCGAGGCCCTGGACTTCCTGCACCGCGGAAACACCCCCAGGGAAGTGCTCCTCCACCTCAAGGAGGTCAACCCGGCCTGGCGTGATCTGCCCGAGTACCAGATCAAGCTGCTCAAGACGATGCTGAAGATCATCGACGACGAGGAAGCCCTGCGCGACTCCTCCCAGCGCTCCTTCGTCAGCATCGCCCGCCGCGTCCAGGCGATCGTCCACCAGCAGGCCAAGGAACTGCGGGAGATGGAGGAGGACCACGGCCGCAACCCCGAGGTCTTCGACGACCTGCTGCGCATCGACCACGGCACCGCGCTGATCGGCCGCCTCGCCGACTCCATCTCCGTACTCGGCGGCGGCCGCCCCGGACGCCAGTGGCCCGAGCCCGTCGCCCTCTACAGCGTGCTGCGCGGCGCGATGTCCCGCATCCTCGAGTACCGGCGCATCGATCTGAAGTCCATCGCCAAGGTCAACATCAAGGGCATCTCCGTCGAGCCGGTCATCCACGCCGTCGCCGAGCTCCTCGACAACGCCACGCGCTACTCGCCGCCGCACACCAAGGTCCACGTCACCGCCATCGAGGTGCAGACCGGCGTCGCCATCGAGATCGAGGACGCCGGGGTCAGCCTCGACGAGAAGGCGCGGACCCGGATCGAGGACAAGCTGGAGCAGGCCAAGGCGGGTGTCGACCTCCAGGACCTCGGCACGAGCCCCCGTCTGGGCCTCGCCGTCATCGGCCGGCTCTGCTCCGGATACAAGATGCAGGTCTCGCTGCGTGCCTCCGCCTACGGCGGCGTCCGCGCGGTCCTCATCGTGCCCAGCGACATGATGACCACCGAGCCCGGCGTCGGCCTCGCCCACGGCATCGGCGCGACCGCCGTGCCCATGCAGGTCGACGCGCTCCCCGGCCCCAAGCGCGCCCCCAAGAAGCGCCGCCCCACCAGCCCGAGCATCCCCGCCACCGTCTCCATGGAGGACGACGTCCCCGAGGTCACCGAATGGACCTCCAACGGGCTGCCGCAGCGCCGCAGCCGGATGAAGACGTCGCTGACCCAGCGGTACGCCGAGCAGGCCGCCGCCGAACGGGCAGAGCGGGAGGCCGCCGAGCGGGGCGAGACCATCAGGTCCCCCTGGCCGGCACCCGAGCCCGAACCGGCCGGGCCGAAGGACGACCGCGAACCCGGGCTGTGGGTCGACGCGTTCTGGGACGGCCTGAAGAAGGACCTCGAACCCGGCGTCCACCCCACCGACTTCACCCGGAACCCGACCGCGTACCTGCATCTGATCAACGAACCGGCCCGCACCGAGGCCGACGACGAGGGGGACCTCAAGTGATCCAGCAACGGGCCAACTTCGACTGGATGCTCAAGGAGCTCGCCGACGGTGTACCCGGCGTCGAGATGATCGTGGTGCTCTCGGCCGACGGCCTGCGCATCGCCCGCTTCGGCGGCGAGCCGGACGCCGCCGACCGGGTCGCCGCCGCCTGTGCCGGCGTGCAGAGCCTCGCCGGTGCCGTCGCCGGGGAACTCCCGCGCAGCGACGGCGAGATGAAGATGGTGATCATCGAGATCAACGGCGGTTACTTCTACCTGATGGCCGCCGGCGCCAACGCCTATCTCGCGGTGCTCTCCGACATGACCTGTGAACCCGGGCGGATGGGGGCCATGATGCGCGACCTCGTCGTCCGCATCGGCGCCCATCTCACCAGCCCGCCCCGCCGGAACGGGACGACCGTATGACTCCTCCGCAACGCCAGAGGCGCTCTCCGCGGGAGGACGCTCCTCCCCAACCGGCCACGGACAAGAAGGAGGACGAACGGCCCAACCCGGAGCGGCTGTACGTCGTCACCGGCGCGGACGGGAACCGCGCGGACCTCGACCTCGTGACGCTGATCGTGGCGCGCGTCGAGGACCCCCCGCACTCCGCCACGCCCGAGCAGGCGGCACTGCTCCGGCTCTGTGCCGCCCCCCTGTCCGTGGCCGAACTCTCGGCCTACCTCAGCCTGCCGTTCGGCGTGGTGACCGTACTGCTCACCGACATGCTGGCGGCGGAACTGGTGCAGGCGCGCGCCCCGATCGTCCGGAAGGCGCTCCCCGACCGTTCCCTTCTCGAAGCGGTGATGCATGGACTTCAAAGGCTCTGAGACCATCCCGGGCCCACGGACCGAGGACCAGCTGCCGCACACGGCCGAGGCCGCGGCGAAGATCGTGATCGTGGGCGGCTTCGGGGTCGGCAAGACGACCATGGTCGGGTCGGTCAGCGAGATCAAGCCGCTGACCACCGAGGAGACCATGACCCAGGCCGGCATCGGAGTCGACGACAACTTCGGGTCCGCGTCCAAGACGGCCACCACGGTGGCCATGGACTTCGGCCGTATCAAGATCACCGAGCAACTGGTGCTCTACCTGTTCGGGACCCCGGGCCAGGAGCGCTTCTGGTTCCTGTGGAACGGGCTGTTCGAGGGAGCGCTCGGCGCGGTGGTGCTGGTCGACACGCGACGCCTGGAAGTCAGCTTCGACGTCATGGGACGGCTGGAGGAACGCGGCGTGCCCTTCGTCGTCGCCGTCAACACCTTCCCGGACGCGCCCCGTTATCCGTTCACGGATCTGCGGACGGCGCTCGACCTGCCCCAGGACGTCCCGATCATGGACTGCGATGTGCGACGCCGCGCCTCCAGCCGGGACGTACTGGTCACGCTGATGCGGTTCCTGCACTCGCTCGCCATGACGGGCTCACGCGCCTGACACCCCCGACCCCCTGCTCTCCCCCTGCTTTCCGGAGCGACCACTGTGACGCCTGAATCCCACCTTCCGACCGGAACGGACGACTCCCGGGTCGCCCCGCCCCCCGGCTGCCCCGCGCACGGCCAGGGCCCCGGGGGACTGCACCGGCTGCACGAATCGGCGGACCTGAAGAAGCTGTACGAGGAACTCCGCGCCGAACACGGCCCCGTGGCGCCCGCGCTGCTCCACGACGACGTGCCGGTGTGGGTGGTCCTCGGCCACACCGAGAACCTGCACATGGTGCGCACCCCCGCGCAGTACACCCGCGACAGCCGCATCTGGTCCCCGCTCCGGGACGGCCTGGTCAAAGCCGACCACCCGCTGATGCCCCACATCGCCTGGCAGCCGATGTGCGCCCACGCCGAGGGAGAGGAGCACCAACGGCTGCGCGGCGCGATCGACTTCGCCCTGTCGACCATCGACTTCCGCAGTCTGCGCCGGCACATCAACCGCTGCACCCAGCGTCTCGTCAACCGGTTCTGCGAAGTGGGCGAGGCCGAGGTCGTCAGCCAGTACGCCGAGCACCTGCCGATGGCCGTGATGTGCCACATCCTCGGCATGCCCGACGAGTACAACGACCGGATGGTCGAGTCGGCCCGCGACATGCTCAGGGGCACCGAGACCGCCATCGCCAGCAACGCGTACGTCATGGACGTCCTGGGCCGGCTCACCGCCCGCCGCCGGCTGGAACCGCAGGACGACTTCGCCAGCCATCTCATCACCCACCCGGCCGGGCTGACCGACGACGAGGTCAGGGAGCACCTGCGGGTGGTGCTCATCGCCGCCTACGAGTCGACCGCCAACCTCCTCGCCAACGTGCTGCGGACGGTGCTCGTCGACCCGCGCTTCCGGGCCCAGCTCAACGGCGGTCAGATGACCGTGCCGGAGGCGGTGGAGCAACTGCTGTGGGACGAGCCGCCGTTCAGCACCATCTTCGCCTACTTCGCCAAACAGGAGACGGAACTCGGCGGCCAGCGCATCCGCCGGGGCGACGGACTGCTGTTCGCCCCCGCCCCGGCCAACGTGGACCCGCGGGTACGCCCGGACCCGACCGCCCACATGCAGGGCAACCGCTCCCACCTCGCCTTCAGCGGCGGCCCGCACGAGTGCCCCGGGCAGGACATCGGGCGTGCCATCGCCGAGATCGGCGTCGACGCGCTGCTGATGCGGCTGCCCGACCTCGAACTCGACGTCGACGACGAGGATCTGCGCCACACCGAATCGATCGCCTCGCGCCACCTCGTCGAGCTGCCCGTCCGGTTCACCCCCAGACCGCCGCAGGACATCACCGAGCGGCCGAACCACGACGCCCGGCCGACGGCCCCGCGCCGCGACTGGCACATCGGCAGTCCCGCACCGGGGGAACCGGCACCGCCGTCCGCCACCCGCCCCGGTCCGTCCGGAGAGCACGACGTCCCCGCCCCGCGGCCCGCGGCCCCGGCCGGGACACCGGGCGCGCAGCCGGGCCCGCAGCCGGCAGCCCGGTCGGCCGAGCCGCCGGCCGCCGGGCCGGTGGCCGGCCCCGCGGAACCGGCCCGCGCGCCGGGCGCCTGGCAGCGCTTCCTGAGCTGGTGGCGTGGCTACTGACCGGAGGTGAGGGGGGCCGGTGCCGGGGGCGGCCGGTGGGCAGCGGTCCGGTCCGAGGCGGCTCTGCCCGTGGTGCTCCGGTCCGCGGTGGTCTGTGCCCCGGCGGTCGGGCCGTCCGGAGCGCGGTCGCCGGCGGCGCGGCCGTCCGCGGCCCAGTCCTGGTACGACGTCCACGCCGTGAGCGTCCGGCCACTGAGCAGCCGGTGCCGTGCCCCCGTCACCGGGTCGGTGAACTCCAGCGCCCGCGCCAGCAGTTGCAGCGGGCGCCGGAAGTCACCGGCCGGGACGGGGCCGGTCACCTCCGGATACAGGGGATCGCCGACGATCGGCACGCCCAGGGCGTTCATGTGCACCCGCAGCTGATGGGTCTGCCCGGTGCCGGGCACCAGCCGGTACCGGGCGAGGCCGTCGGCCCGGTGCTCCAGGAGCTCGACCCGGCTGAGCGCGTTCGGCTCGCCCTCGACCTCGCGGGCGGCCAGCACCCCGCGCTCCTTCACGATCCGGCTGCGCACGGTCCGGGGCAGGGCGAGCGCCGGGTCGTGGGGCGCGACGGCCTCGTACTCCTTGTGGATCAGCCGGTCGCGGAACAGGGTCTGGTACGCGCCCCGCTCCCCGGGCCGCACGGTGAACAGCACCAGCCCGGCGGTGAGCCGGTCGAGACGGTGCGCGGCGCCCAGCAGCGGGATGCCCAGCTCGCGGCGCAGCCGGGCCAGCGCGGTCTCGGCGACATGGCTGCCGCGCGGGGTGGTGGCCAGGAAGTGGGGCTTGTCGGCGACGACGATGTGCTCGTCCCGGTACACGACCTCCACCGGGAACGGCACCGGCACCTCGGCCGGCAGCTCCCGGTGGAACCACACGAACAGCCCCGGCACATAGGGGGCGTCGGCCGGCACGGGCCGCCCGTCCACGCCCACGATCAGCCCCGCGTCGAACATGCCGTCGACGACACCGGAGCCGGCCGGGAGCCGGGCCACGAGATGGTCCCGCACGGTGGCCCACGGCCCCGCGCCGGGCAGCCGCACCCGCACCGGGTCCACCCCGTCGCGCTGCGGCAGCGGAGAGGGCGGGACGGTCCTGCGTCTGCGGGTCACGAAGGCCAAGGCTACGCGTCCGCACCGCCCTGTTCCTCGTGCCGTACCGCCCGCCCGATCTCGGCCTCGACCACATGGCGCGGTTTGCCCTCGGCCCGCGCGAACTCGCTCACCGCCACCTGGACGTCACGGGCGAGGTCGCGCCAGGCCCGCCAGGCCGTCTCCCAGGTGGTGGTCTGCCGACTGCTCCACTTGGTGCGCGTGGGCGGCCCGTACGTCTCCCGCAGATGGCGCACGCGGACATGCGCCTCGTCCGCCGCACGCTGCTTGGCCACGAGTTCTTCGAAGGTGACTGTCACGCGCCCGGATCCTCGGGCAGCGGGCGGGGGCGGGACGCCGCGCCACGCCGACCGCCGCCGCGCGGGGGCCGGGGTTCACCCGACCGGCGCCGCCACGTGTGCCGGCCGGGGTACCAGGAGGCCGGCTCGGGCCGGACGGCGGATCGGTGGATCGGCGGTGGTTCGAGGGCGATTCGGGTGTGTCCCGGAGGCGACTCGGTGGCTGCCCGGTGGAGGCTCAGCCGGTCGCGGCCGCCGACTTCGACTCCGACTGTTCCTGCTCCGCCTCGACCCGTGCGTTCCACTCCTTCTTCGAGGCCTGCCAGCCGTCCTCGTTGTGACCGCGCCGCCAGTAGCCGGAGATCGAGAGGTCCTCGCGCGCGATCTGCCGCTCGACCCGCAGCAGACGGCGCAGCTCCTTCACGAAGTGCGCCTCGCCGTGGACGAAGGCATGCACCCGGCCCTCGGGGAACTCCAGCCCCTGCACGGCCTCCACCAGCGCCTCACCGACCGGACGGCCCCCCCGGTGCAGCCAGGTGACCGCCACCTGGGAGTCGATCTTCTGCTCCTCCTGGGGCCCCTCGACCTCCACGAAGGCGTACGCCCTGGCACCGCTCGGCAGGGCCTCCAGCGAGCGCGCGATCGCGGGCAGCGCGCTCTCGTCGCCCACCAGCAGATGCCAGTCGGCGCTCGGGTCGGGGGCGTAGGCGCCGCCGGGGCCGATGAAGGACACGGTCTCACCCGGCAGGACCCGCCGGGCCCAGGGGCCGGCCAGCCCCTCGTCGCCGTGGATCACGAAGTCCAGCGTCAGCTCGCGCTGCCCGGCGTCCCAGTGGCGCACGGTGTACGTCCGGGTCACCGGCCACTGGTCGCGCGGGAACTCCTCGCGGATCCGCTGCATGTCGAACGGCTCCGGGTAGGTGACGCCCTCGGCGGGGAACAGCAGCTTCACGTAGTGGTCGGTGCAGGTGTCCGCCGTGAAGCCGGCCAGGCCCTCACCGCCCAGCACCACCCGCTGCATGTGCGGGGTCAGCCGCTCGGTGCGGAGCACCTGCCCGGAGTGGGGTTTGCGTGGCTGGCGTCCGGGTCGCTGTGCCATGGCCTCTCCCTGTCACTCGGTTAGGTTTACCTAAGTTAACACTTCCTTCCGGTGATGACCCGTGCGCGCCGGTGATGTTCCTACCGCGCGAGGGTGGTCAGCAGCCGCTCCAGGGAGCCGCCCAGGCCCCAGCGGGCCGCCAGTTCCCGTACGGCCTCCGGGTCGCGCGGCGTCCGCGGCAGCGCCGTGTCGACCTCCGGCAGCGGGACGTCGTCCGCGACCCGGACCACCTTCGGGGCGACCGCCAGATACGGGCCCGCCTCGGTGAGGCGCTTGCGCTGGGCCGGGGTGAGCCTGGCCTGCGGATCGCCGACCGCCTCCAGGATCCCGGCCAGGTCGCCGAACTCGGCCAGCAGCTTGGCGGCCGTCTTCTCGCCCACTCCCGGCACACCCGGCAGGCCGTCGCTCGGGTCGCCCCGCAGCAGCGCCAGATCCGCGTACCCCGAGCCGCCCACCCCGTACTTCTCGCGCAGCACGGCCTCGTCGGTGATCTGGAGCGTGCCGACACCCTTGAGCGGATACAGCACCCGCACCCCGCGCGCGTCGTCCACCAGCTGGTACAGGTCGCGGTCCCCGGTGACGATGTCCACCGGGCCGCGCGCCCGCGCGGTGAACGTGCCGATCACGTCGTCCGCCTCGTACGCGGCGACGCCCACGCGCGCGATGCCGACGGCGTCCAGTACGGCCTCGATGACCGGCACCTGCGGGGACAGGGTGTCGGGCACCTCCTCCTCGTCGGGGCCCGACGGGCGCTCCTCGGCCACGCGGTGCGCCTTGTAGGAAGGGATCAGCTCCACCCGCCAGGCCGGGCGCCAGTCGGCGTCCATGCACGCCACCAGATCGTCCGGGTGGTGGTCCTTGACCAGGCGGTCGACGAAGTCGAGCAGTCCGCGCACGGCGTTCACCGGAGAGCCGTCCGGGGCCCTGACGGAGTCCGGGACACCGAAGTAGGCCCGGAAGTAAAGGGAAGCGGTATCGAGGAGCATCAGTCGTCCGGTCACGCTCCGCATCATGCCGTACGCCACCGACAGGGCCCGGCAGCCGCCCAGCGGCACCGGCCCGGGACGCGCCGCGCACGGCACGACACGGCTCGGATGTGACGCAGGACACGCTTGCGTTTGGGGTGGGCGAATCGGGGGAGGCGCGGCCCCGGAGCGATGCCGGTTGCGGGTTCAACCGTCCGCACGCGTGAACCGTCCCGGCGGGCGCCGCTCCGTTCCATCGCCGTCGAGACAAGAGGTACGCGTGTCAACCAGGCTAGAGGCCGAACACCTCTACAAGGTGTTCGGCAGACGACCGGGCCAGGCAGTCGAGAGACTGCGCCAGAACGAGGCAGACCGTGAGGAGTTGCGTGCCCACGGAACCACGGCGGCCGTCATCGACGCCTCGTTCACCGTGGAGCCCGGCGAGATCTTCGTCGTCATGGGCCTGTCCGGTTCCGGCAAGTCCACCCTGCTGCGCATGCTGAACGGCCTGTCGGAGCCGACCGCCGGAGCGGTGCGGTTCGACGGCGAGGACCTCACCGCGCTGTCCGACCGCGAGCTGCGCGCGGTCCGCTCCAAGAAGATCAGCATGGTCTTCCAGCACTTCGCGCTGTTCCCGCACCGCAGCGTTCGCGAGAACGCCGCCTACGGTCTTGAAGTGCAGGGCGTGCCCCGCGCCGAGCGCGAACGCCGCGCCGACGAGGCGCTCGCCCTGTGTGGCCTGGCCGGCTGGGAGCAGTCCTGGCCCGACGAGCTCTCCGGCGGCATGCAGCAGCGTGTGGGCCTCGCCCGCGCGCTCGCGACCGACGCCGACCTGCTGCTGATGGACGAGTCCTTCAGCGCGCTCGACCCGCTGATCCGCCGCGACATGCAGGACCAGCTGGTGGAGCTGCAGAAGAAGCTGAAGAAGACGATCGTCTTCATCACGCACGACCTCAACGAGGCCATGCGTCTGGGCGACCGCATCGCGGTGATGCGCGACGGCCGCATCGTGCAGATCGGCACCGCGCAGGACATCCTGATCCGTCCGGCCAACGACTACGTCGCCTCCTTCACCCAGGACGTCGACCGCTCCCGGGTGCTGACGGCCGGCGCCGTGATGGACCGCGAGGTGCGCGGCGACGAGGCCGACTGCGCCTGCGAGACCGCGACGGCGCAGACGCCGTTCACCGACCTGTGTGCGATGAGCGCCCGCGCGGCGCACCCCGTGGCGGTCCTCGACGGGGAGGGCACGGTCATCGGCGTCGTGCCCCGGCAGCGGCTCGTCGGTTTCATCGGCGACGAGGAGGGCGCCCCCGGCACCTGCGACTCCCCGCGCGGCGAGGACGAGAAGGTGATGGCCCGTGCCTAGGATCCCGCTCGGCGAATGGGTCAACAGCGGCGTCGACTGGCTGCTCGCCCATGTGACCTGGCTGTTCGACTTCTTCAAGGCCGTCTTCACCGGCGCCTACGACGGCGTCAACGCCGTCCTCCAGGCGCCCGAGCCGCTGCTGCTCGCCGGTATCTTCGCGGTGATCGCCTTCTGGCTGCGCGGCACTCTCGCCGGTGTCCTCACCTTCCTGGGATTCGCCTTCATCGATTCCATGGAACTGTGGGCGGACTCGATGGTGACGCTGTCACTGGTCGTCGTCGCCACCGTCATCGCGCTGGTCATCGCGGTGCCCGTGGGAATCTGGGCGGCACGCTCGGACCGGGTCAGTGCCTTGGTGCGCCCGGTCCTGGACTTCATGCAGACGCTGCCCGCGATGATCTACCTCATCCCGGCGATCCTCTTCTTCGGGACGGGCCCCGCCCCCGGCATCGTCGCGACCCTGATCTTCGCGCTCGCTCCCGGCGTGCGCATGACCGAGCTGGGCATCCGCCAGGTCGACAAGGACCTCGTGGAGGCGGCCGAGGCGTTCGGCACCACGCCCCGCAACACGCTGCTGCGTGTCCAGCTGCCGCTGGCGCTGCCCACCGTGATGGCGGGCGTCAACCAGGTGATCATGCTCGGCCTGTCCATGGCCGCGATCGCCGGCATGGTCGGCACCGGCGGCCTCGGCGGCGCCGTCATCGAGGCCATCGGCCAGCTCAACATCGGTCTCGGCGCCGAGTCCGGCCTCGCCATCGTCATCCTGGCGATCTACCTCGACCGCATGACCAGCGCCCTGGGCACCCAGGTGTCCCCGCTCGGCCGTCGCGCCGCCGCCAAGGCCCGCGCCGCGCAGGGACTGAGGATCTGGTCCTACCGGCCCCGCCCGCAGGTCGCCGTGATCGGTGTCGTCGTCCTGGCCCTGGTGGCCGGCGGCATGGGCATCTTCGGCGGCGGCAAGAGCGGCGGGACCAGCACCGCCGCCGACGCCGGGAACGTCGGCAACGGCAAGAAGATATCCATCGGTTACATCCCCTGGGACGAGGGCGTCGCCTCCACCTTCCTGTGGAAGGAGGTCCTCGAACAGCGCGGCTTCGAGGTCGAGGCCACGCAGTTCGACGCAGGCCCGCTCTACACCGCGCTCGCGCAGGGCAGCATCGACTTCCAGACGGACTCGTGGCTGCCCACCACCCACGCCGAGTACTGGAAGAAGTACGGCGACAAGCTCGAGGACCTCGGCACCTGGTACGAGGAGACGACGCTCGAACTCGCCGTGCCCGCCTACATGGAGGACATCGACTCCCTCGAGGACCTCAAGGGCAGGGCCGACACCTTCGACGGGAAGATCACCGGCATCGAGTCCAGCGCCGGAATGATGGGCCTGCTCAAGGACAAGGTCATGCCGGGCTACGGCCTGGACGAGGAGTACGAGGTCGTCGACAGCTCCACGCCGGCGATGCTGGCCGAGCTCAAGCGCGCCTACAGCAAGCAGGAACCGGTCGTCGTCACGCTCTGGTCGCCGCACTGGGCGTACAGCGACTACGACCTGAAGAAGCTGAAGGACCCCAAGGGCACCTGGGGCGAGGGCGACGCCGTGCACACCCTGGGACGCAAGGGCTTCACCGCCGAGAACCCCACCGTCGGCCAGTGGCTGAAGGACTTCTCGATGACCGAGGAGGAACTCACCGGCCTGGAAGCCGAGATCAACAAGGCCGGCAAGGGCAGGCAGCAGGATGCCGTCCGCGCCTGGCTCAAGGACAACCCGGACGTCGTCGACAAGCTGGCCCCGGTGAAGTCGGGTTCCGCCGCCACCCCGGCCGAGGCGAAGCGTCCGCTGACCGTCGCGTGGTTCCCCTGGGAGGAGGACGTCGCGATCACCTACCTGTGGAAGAACGTCCTCGAGCGGCGCGGCTACAGGATGAACCTGAAGCAGATGGAGGTCGGCCCGGTCTACACCGGCCTCGCCGGCGGGGACATCGACCTCAACTTCGACGCCTGGCTGCCGTACGCCCAGAAGAACTTCTGGGACCAGAGCAAGGACGACCTGGTCGACCTCGGCACCTGGTACGAGCCGACCTCGCTGGAGGTCTCCGTCCCCTCGTACGTCAAGGACGTCAGGTCCCTCGAGGACCTCAAGGGCAAGGCGGACCTCTTCGACGGGCGGATCGTCGGCATCGAGCCGGGCACCGGCGAGATGGACCTGCTCAAGAACAAGGTCCTGCCGGGGTACGGCCTGGACGAGGAGTACGAGGTCGTCGACGGCTCCACGCCGGCGATGCTGGCCGAGCTCAAGCGCGCCTACTCCAAGAAGGAGCCGATCGCGGTCACCCTCTGGTCCCCGCACTGGTCGTACAGCGAGTACGAGCTGACCAAGCTGAAGGACGACAAGAAGCTCTTCGGCGAGGGGAACACCATCCGCACCATCGCGAACAAGGCGTTCCCCGAGCGGTACCCCGAACTCACGAAGTGGATCAAGGGCTTCAGGATGAGTGAGGACGAACTGGGCACGCTCGAGAACGAGATCAAGGACCGCGGCCAGGGCAAGGAGGAGGAGGCCGTCGCCGCCTGGCTCGAGGAGCACCCGGACGTGGTGGGGCGCATGACCCCGCAGTGACGCCGGAGGTCACCGCGGCGATCACCGGTCGCCGCGGTGACACCTGGCACCGCTCGCTTCCCGAGGGGCGGGGGGGGGGGGGGGGCGGCCCGCTGGGGCGGGGGCGGGCCCCCCCCCCCCCGCCGTGGCCCCGGCGTCAGGTGCCGGGACCGGCACGCGGAGCGCCGGCGGGGGCTATTCGAGGAGCTCCGCGTACGAGCC
>NZ_JBHXQZ010000087.1:0-34090 GCF_042717095.1 Streptomyces sp. NPDC058632
GGGCCCAGGACCCGGCCCGGAACTCAGGACTCAGGACTCAGGACTCAGGCGACCGCCGTCACCGTGCCGGCCCCGACGGTCCGCCCGCCCTCACGGATGGCGAAACCGAGCCCGGGCTCCAGGGGCGTCTCGCGCCCCAGTTCCACGGTCATCGTGACCGTGTCGCCGGGCCGCGCGACCGCCGCCTCCCCGAGGTCGACGTCGCCGACGACGTCCGCGGTGCGGATGTAGAACTGCGGCCGGTAGCCGGTCGACACCGGAGTCGTACGGCCGCCCTCACGGGCCGACAGCACGTACACCTGCGCCGTGAACCTCCGGCTCGGCACCACGCTGCCCGGCGCGGCCACCACATGTCCGCGTCGCACCGCGTCCCGCGGCACCCCGCGCAGCAGGAGCGCCACGTTGTCCCCGGCCTGCGCCTCCTCCATCGGCTTGCCGAACGTCTCCAGGCCGGTCACCACGGACTCCACCCCGGCACCGGGCACCTCGACGCGGTCGCCGAGACGGACCGTGCCGCGCTCCACCGCGCCGGTGACCACGGTGCCCCGGCCGGTGATGGTGAGCACGTTCTCCACCGGCAGCAGGAACGGCGCGTCCACGTACCGCTCGGGCATGGGCACATAGGTGTCCACCGCGTCGAGCAGGGCGTCGATCGACGCTGTCCAGCGCGGGTCGCCCTCGAGCGCCCTCAGCCCCGAAACCCGTACGACGGGCGCGGAGTCGCCGCCGTAGCCGTGCGCGGAGAGCAGCTCGCGGATCTCCAGCTCGACCAGGTCGGTCAGCTCCTCGTCGCCCGCGTCGGCCTTGTTGAGGGCGACGACGATGTGGTCGACGCCCACCTGCCGGGCGAGCAGTACGTGTTCGGCGGTCTGCGGCATGATCCCGTCGAGCGCGGAGACCACGAGGATCGCCCCGTCGAGCTGCGCGGCACCGGTGACCATGTTCTTGACGTAGTCGGCGTGGCCGGGCATGTCGACGTGCGCGTAGTGCCGGGTGCCGGTCTCGTACTCGACGTGCGCGATGTTGATGGTGATGCCGCGCGCCGCCTCCTCGGGCGCCCGGTCGATGCGGTCGAACGGCACGAAGCCGGCGGAGCCACGCCCGGACAGGACCTTGGTGATGGCAGCTGTCAGGGTGGTCTTGCCATGGTCGACATGGCCCATCGTGCCGATGTTCAGATGCGGTTTGGTGCGGACGTACGCCGTTTTGGACATGGCGGTACCTCGAAGTCTCTCGGTGATGACGTGTGAGCGGCCCCGGCGCGGTGGGACGGGCGCGCGGCCGGGACGGGGACCCCGAGGAACCTGCCGACCCTCCCCCTGGGGGGTCCGCCGGACTATCCGGGGAGGGTCAGCTTCGGGCGCCGTCGACAGCGGCTGCGAGTGCGAGTGCTGCGAGAACTGCGAGAACACGGACGGCAGCCTTCGGGGCATCCGCGGTGGCGGATGCTGCGAGGAGGAAGGCGTGCCGGAACATGCCGTCGATTCTGGCGACCGCGGCGCCGGGCGTCGAACGGTTTTCCGCGATACGCGGGCGGGCCTTCGTACGCGGTGGCCGCGGGCCGGGTGTTCCGGCCGCTGTGGCACGTATGAGACGCACACTACGGCGTTCGGTCACATTCGTCGGTTAGTGTCGCTGGATGCTCGATGCCACCAACCGCTCTGGGGGCACCGCCACGGCCTCTCCCCGGGCCCGTGCCGCACAGCTCACCGCCGCCGCCGTCGTCGTGGTCCCCGCGGCGGCACCCGCGTCGGGTCTCACCGCCCGCTGCGCCAGAGTCCTGCTGTCCCCCTGGTCACGTCTGTCCCTGCTGGTCGTGCTGCTCGCCTCCGCGGCCTCGGCCATGCTGCTCCTGGAGCCGCAGAAACTGCTGACCGACGGCCTGCCGCCGCAGCTCGGCGGTGCCGCGGCGGTCGTGGCGTACGCGGTGGCCTACGGGGTGTGCACGGTGGCGTTCGTACCGCGCCCGATCCTGAACCTCGCGGCGGGCGCGTTGTTCGGCAGCCAGCTGGGGCTCGGCGCCGCGCTGGGCGGCACGGTGCTCGGTGCCGGGCTCGCGTTCTGCCTCGGGCGGGCGCTGGGCCAGGACGCGCTGCGTCCGCTGCTGCGAGGACGCTGGCTGAAGGCGGCGGACAACCAGCTGAGCCGGCACGGCTTCCGTTCGATACTGGCGGCGCGGCTGTTCCCGGGGGTGCCGTTCGCCGCGTCGAACTACTGCGCCGCCGTCTCCCGGATGGGTCTGCTGCCGTTCCTGCTGGCGACGGGGCTCGGCTCGATCCCGAACACCGCCGCCTACGTCGTCGCCGGTGCCCGCGCCTCGACGCCGACGTCCCCGGCCTTCCTGATCGCACTGGCCTGCATCACCGTGCCGGGCCTGCTGGGCGCGGTGGTGGCGTGGCGCAAGCGGCACCAGCTGCGGGCACGGTGAGGCGAAGCAGAGCGCCCTTCGGGCCCTCTGCCCGGCCCCTGGCGTCAAGGCCTTCATCTTGGGGCGCTACTCTTCCCACTCGGCACGCGTGATCATCGATTACCGCACACAGCGCTTCGGCGTGCCTGTCCCTCTCTTCCGCGATCGGCACTTGGACACCACTGCCTCATGTCTTGGTTTGAATCTCTCATCCTCGGACTCGTCCAAGGGCTGACCGAGTTCCTCCCCGTCTCCTCCAGCGCGCATCTGCGGCTGACCGCGGCCTTCTCCGGCTGGGAGGACCCGGGCGCGGCGTTCACCGCGATCACCCAGATCGGCACGGAAGCCGCCGTGCTGATCTACTTCCGCAAGGACATCGCGCGGATCCTTTCGGCCTGGACCCGCTCGCTCACCAACAAGGAAATGCGCCGGGACCCCGACGCGCGGATGGGCTGGCTCGTCATCGTCGGCTCGCTCCCGATCGGAATCCTCGGCCTGACGCTGAAGGACCAGATCGAGGGGCCGTTCCGCGACCTGCGGCTCACCGCGGCGATGCTGATCGGCATGGGCATCGTCCTCGGTGTCGCCGACCGGCTGGCGGCGCGGGACGAGCAGGGCGGCCGGCACCGCACGCCCAAGCAGCTCAAGTCGCTCGACGATCTGACCGTCAAGGACGGCCTGGTCTACGGGTTCTGCCAGGCCCTGGCGCTCATCCCGGGCGTCTCCCGTTCCGGCGCGACCATCAGCGGTGGCCTGTTCATGGGCTACAGGCGCGAGGCGGCGGCCCGCTACTCCTTCCTGCTCGCGATTCCCGCCGTGCTCGCCTCCGGCCTCTTCGAGCTGAAGGACGCCACCGAGGGCGGTCATGTCACCTGGGGGCCGACGATCTTCGCGACGGTCGTCGCCTTCGCGGTCGGCTACGCGGTGATCGCGTGGTTCATGAAGTTCATCACCACCAAGAGCTTCATGCCCTTCGTCTGGTACCGCATCGTGCTCGGCATCGTCATCCTCGTCCTGGTTGCCACGGGTGCCCTCAGCCCGCACGCGGCGGAGTCGGCGCACTGACCCGGCCGTCCGTGCCCCGGCCGTCCGCGGGGGCGTGACCGAACCCATAGCTGACGGGTAGCCGTCCGGTAGCGCGCTGTCAGTGCGTGGCCCTAGGCTGTTCGGCATGTCCCCCGATTCCGTGACCCCTGGTTCCGTGCGGTCGGCCGCTGAGGTCAACGAGCACATCCGAGCACTGTGGCTGCGCGCGGGCGGTTCCCTGTCGGCCCAGGAGCGCGCGGAGTACGAGCTTCTGGTGGTCGAGTGGGCGGCGGCGATCCGCGACCAGGTCGTCAAGGCGGCCTGAGCCCCCGCCGCCGCGCCGGCCGTCCGCGCACCGGCGACAGCCACGCGCTCAGCGCCCGCCCGCCACCCGCAGCACCGCCCCCGTCGCGTACGAGGCGTCCGGCGACATCAGCCAGGCGACGGCCGCGGCGATCTCCTCCGGCTGCCCCGGGCGGCCGAGCGGCACCGCGGCGCCGGCCTGCCGGGCCCGGTCCGGGGCGCCCATGGCGGCATGCATCTCCGTGTCGATCACGCCCGGCGCGACCGCGTTGACGCGAATGCCGACCGGACCGAGTTCCTTGGCGAGTCCCACCGTGAGGGCGTCGACGGCGGCCTTGGTCGCCGCGTAGTGAACGTATTCGCCGGGGCTGCCGAGGGTGGCCGCCCCCGACGAGATGTTCACGATGACCCCCTCGCCCCGGGGCGTCATGAGCTGTGCGGCGCGGCGCGAACACAGCAGCGTCCCCGTCAGGTTGACGTCCACGACCCGGCGCAGGACCGCGGTGTCGACATCGGTGAACCGTCCCAGGGGCCCGGTCACCGCCGCGTTGTTCACCAGCCCTGTCACCGGCCCCAGTTCCCGCTCCGCCGTATCGAACAGACGCCCGACGTCCACCTCGTCGGAGGTGTCCCCCGGCACGGTGACGGCACGCGCCCCGGCCGCGCGTACCCCCTCCGCCACCCGCTCCGCCGCCGAGGCGTCCCGCACGTACCCCACCGCCACGTCATGCCCCTCCCCCGCGAGCCGCAGGCAGACAGCGGCCCCGATCCCCCGGCCACCACCGGTCACCACCGTGACAAGTCTCTTCACACGAACCTCCGAACAGCCGGCCAGTCCCGACAACCGAAGATCCACAGCCTGGCACACCCACACCCACACCCACACCCACACCCACGGCCGCACTCGTCCGTGCTGTCGGCCGGAGGGAAGCACGGATTCACGCCGGGTGAACAACTGCGCGGGGCTCTTGGTTCCGGGCCCGGGATGGCCAACACTGAGCCGATGACGCAGCGTGTGGAGCTTGCGACCGTGCGGGACAGGCTGGCCGTGGACGAGATCGTCACCGAGTACGCGGTGGCGGTCGACGACGGGGACTGGGAGGCATACCGAAGGCTGTTCACCTCGGACGGACGGGCCGACTACCGTTCGGCCGGCGGCATCGAGGGCGACGCCGGAAGGGTGGCGGCGTGGCTCGCGGAGAGCCTGCGGGTGTTTCCGATGCGACAGCATCTGATCGTGAACCGGCGGGTGCGCTTCGGGGTCTGGGAGCAGGACAGCGGTGACACGGCCCGTGTGCAGGCCGACTACGTGAACCCGATGGGGACGGCTGCCGGCGGCGAGGGCGGGTCGGCCGCGCCGGATGTCGTGTGCGGAGGCCGGTACGCGTTCGGGATGCTGCGCACGGACGAGGGCTGGCGGTTGAACGAGGTGATCGTGCGCGAGAAGTGGCGGCGTCTTCCCGCCCGGTCCGTGGCGCCCGTGGTCGACTGAGCCGGCGGTCCCTGTCCCGGATCTTGTCCGGGACGCACACTGGAGGCACGTACGGGGCGGGGAGCGGGTAGGAGGTGCCGGTGAAGACGTTCAGCCCCTGGCTCGCCTCCCCGTGGCGGCGCTCGGCCGTCGCCGCGGTCGCGGGTGCCCTGCCCGTACTGGCCTTCCCCGCGCCGTCCCTGTGGTGGTTCGCCCACGTCGCGCTGGTGCCGTGGATCGCGCTGGTGCGCGCTGCTCCCACCGGCCGGCGTGCCGCGTTCGACGGCTGGTGCGGCGGGTTCGGCTTCATGCTCGCGATGCACCACTGGCTGCTGCCGAACCTGCATGTGTTCACGTTCGTCCTCGCGGCCCTGCTCGGTGTGCTGTGGGCGCCCTGGGGGTGGCTGGTGCGGCGGCTGCTGGGCGGGACACCGTCGCGGGGGCGGGTCGCGGCCGCGCTGGTCGTGCTGCCGTCGGCCTGGCTGGCCGTCGAACTGGTCCGTTCCTGGGAGGCGCTGGGCGGCCCCTGGGGCGTGCTCGGCGCGAGTCAGTGGCAGGTGACGGCGGCGCTGCGACTGGCGTCGGTCGGCGGGGTGTGGCTGCTCAGTTTCCTGGTGGTGCTCGTGAACGTCGCCGCGGCCGTGCTGCTCCTGCTGCGGCAGGCGCGGGTACCGGCCGTGAGCGGTCTGGTCGCCGCGGGCGTGCTCACGTCCGCCGCTTGGACGGGCGCGCCCGTCGCGGAGGCCGGGGGACGGGCGAGGATCGCGGTCGTCCAGCCGGGCGTCGTCGCCGGGCCGGACAGTACGGACCGGCGCTTCGACCGCGAGGAGCGGCTCACCCGCCGGCTCGCGGGCCAAGGCGTCGACCTGGTCGTCTGGGGTGAGAGCAGCATCGGTTTCGACCTCGGTGCCCGGCCCGACCTGGCGCGGCGGCTCACCGCGCTGTCCCGCACGACGGGCGCGGAGATCCTGGTCAACGTGGACGCGCGACGCTCCGACCGGCCCGGCATCTACAAGAGTTCGGTGCTGGTCGGCCCCGACGGTCTCACCGGGGACCGGTACGACAAGATGCGCCTGGTTCCGTTCGGTGAGTACATCCCGGCCCGCTCCCTGCTGGGCTGGGCGACGTCCGTGGGTGAGGCGGCGGGCGAGGACCGCAGGCGTGGTACCGAGCAGGTGGTGATGGACGCGGGGAACGGGCTGCGCATCGGCCCGATGGTGTGCTTCGAGTCCGCGTTCCCGGACATCGGCCGGAATTTGGCCGAGGACGGCGCCGACGTGCTGCTCGCCCAGTCGTCGACGTCGACGTTCCAGCAGAGCTGGGCGCCCGAACAGCACGCCTCGTTGGCCGCGCTGCGCGCCGCCGAGACCGGGCGTCCGATGGTCCACGCGACGCTGACCGGTGTGTCCGCCGTCCACGGCCCGGACGGCGGGCGGGCCGGGCCGTGGCTCGGCACGGACGCGAGCACCACGCGGGTGTACGACGTCCCGCTCGCCCACGGCACCACGCCCTACGTCCGCTTCGGCGACTGGCCGCTGCACGCGGCGCTGCTGGTCCTGGCCGCGTGGGGGGCCACCGAGGCCATACGGGCCGTGCGGCTCAGGCGGCGGCCCGCTCCTGGACCTCACGCACCACACGCTCGCACAGCTCATGGGTCGCCAGCGCGTCCCGGGCACTGAGCGTCCTGCCCTCGCCGACCGCGTCCAGGAAGGCGAGCACCGCCTGCTCGATACCGCGCTGGCGCGCCACCGGCACCCAGTCGCCGCGCCGGCGCACGGTGGGCCGGCCCTTGTGGTCGATCACCTCTGCGAGGTTGACCACCTGCCGCTTGGTGTCCTGGCCGGAGACCTCGAGGATCTCCTCGGCCGAGCCGCTGAGCCTGTTCATCACGCCGAGCGCGGTGAAGCCGTCCCCCGCGAGCTGGAGCACCACATGGTGCAGCAGCCCGTCCTCGGTACGGGCCCGCACGGTCACGTCGTCGACCGGGCCGGGAACCAGGAAGCGCAGGGTGTCGACGACGTGGATGAAGTCGTCGAGGATCATCGTCCGCGGATCCTCCGGCAGCCCGGTCCGGTTCTTCTGCAGCAGGATCAGCTCGCGCGGATGGTCTGCGCACTGCGCGTAGCCGGGGGCGAAGCGCCGGTTGAAGCCCACGGCGAGGCTCGTGCCCCGCTCCTCGGCGAGGGCCACGAGCCGCGCGGAGTCGGCGAGCTCGTAGGCGAGCGGCTTGTCGACGTACGTCGGTACGCCCGCTTCGAGCAGCCGGGCCACGATCTTCGGATGGACCTGGGTCGGGGCGTGCACGAAGGCGGCGTCGAGACCTTGCGCGAGCAGGGCGTCGAGGTCGGCGTGCCGCTGTCCGGGCGGGAGGTGGAGGCCGTCGGCGACGCGGGTGAGCGTCGCGGGGGTGCGGGTCTGCAGGTGCAGTTCCACGCCGGGCCGGGTGGCGAGCACCGGAAGGTAGGCCTTCTGCGCGATGTCGCCGAGTCCGATGCAGCCGACCTTCACGGGGTGTTCTCCTCCAGTGGGTGCCTGTCAGATGCGCTGTCAGGACACGGCTTCGGTCACGCCCCTCGTCACCGCGGTGACCGTCACGGCCGTGATCACTGTCGTGGTCCGCCCCGAAGGATACGGCGTCCTGCGTCGGCGGCCGCCAGGAGGCGACCTCGTCGAAGCTCCGCAGGAGCAGGGGCGGGACTGCCTTCGAGAGCGCGGCGATCGCGGTGTCGCGTACGGCTGGGCCCCGGCGCGGTCGGTCATCGGGGTGAGACGGTCCGCCCGCACCGCCCCACGGACGGTGCCGGTCGTGCGGGGCGGCCGGCCGGCGGTGTACGCGTGGACGCGGCCGTCCTTGAGCGGGTGGGGCCCCGGAGGCGGCCCGGGCCCCAGGTCTCGTGCGGGGCGAACCGCACGCCGGGCAGCGCGGGACCACCGCCCGCCGGGTGGTGAAGCCGGAGTGGACGGGCCCGGGGTGGTGCGGGCGAGCCTGCGGGAACTGCTGGGGGGATGCTCCCAGCCTGACGAACATCTGACGAGCGCCTGTCAATAAAACGTCTGGCGGCGGACCTCCGCGACCGCAGAGGATGCGGGCATGACGACCCAGCGCCACGAACCCGCCACGGACGCCGACGACCGCACCATGCTGGAGGGCTGGCTCGACTACCACCGCCAGACCCTCGCCTGGAAGTGCGAGGGTCTGACCGACGAACAACTGCGCACCGCCTCGGTGCCACCGTCCGAGCTGTCGCTGATGGGGCTGGTGCGGCACATGGCGGACGTCGAGCGCGGCTGGTACCGCAGGGTGCTCGCGGACGAGGACGCCGGCCCGCTCCACTACAGCGAGGCCGATCCGGACGGCGAGTTCCACCTCACCGGCACGGAGACCTGGCAGGAGGTGTACGCCGCCTGGCAGGCCGAGATCGGCATCGCCCGGCGCAATGCGGCCGGCTTCGGTCTGGACGACCTGGCCAAGGGGCGGCACAGGTCCGGCGAACGGTTCACCCTGCGGTGGATCCACACGCACATGATCGAGGAGTACGCGCGTCACAACGGCCACGCCGACCTGCTCCGCGAGCGTCTCGACGGCGCCACCGGCGACTGACGGCAACGCCGGACGCCTGGCCGGCCGGGTGGGTCCGCCCACCACGCGTAAACACCCGGCTCTCCCATGCCCCCGTACGGGGTCGGAGATCACCCGTGCGGGGCATCCTCCGCCCGTCCACCGGCCTCCGGGGGGCCGGAGACTGCAGAGTGACGTGGGTGCATCGAAAGACGACCGCAGCAACGCTGCTGGTGACCGCGGCGATCTCCGCTCTCGCGGGCTGTGTGACAGTTCAACGTCCCTCCGTGCCCGGCCCGTCCGCGGGCGCGGCCCGGTTGTCGGAGCCGCGCCCGGACAGCCGGACGCGGGAGGTGGTGCAGGCACCGGCGCGCGAGGCCCTGGAGATGATCGCCCCGTCCCGGCCCACGAAGCCGCCCGCTTCCCCCTCGCGCCGTGCCGCCCCCACGGCACCCGCGCCGGAACGGACCGCACCGTCCGACGGCCACAACCCGCGGCCGGACGGCCCGGCCGACGGCAGAACCGCACCACCAGCACCCGCCGCGGAGGTCTCCGAGGCCGCGGGTGCCCTCCGCGGCGACCTCGGCGGGCAGGCGGACGTCTGCGCCCTGGGCGAGGAGTACGGCCACTGGCCCGCGGACAGCCCTCAGGCGGCCATCTGTGAGAAGACGTACGGGCGTTGACCGCCGCAGCGCCCTACGGGCGCTGCCTCGGCGGCCCCCACCCCCCGGCCGTCCCGCCCTCCTCGTCCAGCCGGATCTCCATGCGCCGGATGGCGGCCCGGAGCCTGTCGCCGTAGGAGTCGTCGGCCAGGGCACGGGCGGCTCCGCGGGCCCGGTGGAGGTGGACGCGGGCGGCGTCGGGGCGGGCGAGCCGGGCATAGTCGGCGGCGAGGTTGAGGTGCAGGGAGGGATAGAGGGCGCGCACCGCGGGCATGCCGCCGTACCCGGTGGGGCGGGCGGCTGCTTCGCCCTCGGCCTCGTTCGCCGCCGCCAACGCCCTTAGGTCCCAAGCGAGTTCGTCCTCGGGGTCGTCCTGGGTGTCGGCCAGGTAATGGGCCAGTGTGCAGCGGTGCAGGGCGTCGCCGTGGGCGCCGATCTCCGCCCACAGCCCGAGGAGGCGATGCCTCGCCTCCTCGCGGTCCCCCGCGTGGTGCAGCATCACGACCTGCCCGATCCTCGTCAGCACGGAATCCGGCGCCACCTGCTCCTGTCGGTCCGCCACCACGCCCTCCGCACCGCTCGCCGGATCGTCCCTGCCGACGCTACGGCAGGCGGGGACGATCCGGGTCGAACCGCTCCGCGACGCACCGGACCGTCCCCGCCGGCGGGGACCGGGCACGACCCGGACGGGCAGGTGTCAGCCCAGGTTCGGGATGGTCCAGTCGATCGGCTCATGGCCCTGCGCGGCCACCGCCTCGTTGATCTGCGTGAAGGGACGGGAACCGAAGAACTTCTTCGCCGACAGCGGCGACGGGTGGGCTCCCTTGACCACCACGTGCCGGCTCTCGTCGATCAGCGGCAGCTTCTTCTGCGCGTAGTTTCCCCACAGCACGAACACCGCCGGGTCGGGCCGGTCGGCCACGGCGCGGATCACCGCGTCGGTGAACCTCTCCCAGCCCCGCCCCTTGTGCGAGTTGGCCTCGCCGCCACGCACCGTGAGCACCGCGTTGAGCAGCAGCACGCCCTGTTCGGCCCACGGCATCAGGTAGCCGTTGTCCGGGGTCGGGGTGCCCAGCTCGGCGTGCATCTCCTTGTAGATGTTCCGCAGCGACGGCGGGATCCGCACCCCGGGCCGCACCGAGAAGCACAGGCCGTGCCCCTGCCCCTCGCCGTGGTAGGGGTCCTGACCGAGGATCAGGACCTTCACCTTGTCGTACGGCGTCGCGTCCAGCGCCGCGAAGACCTCCTCGCGGGGCGGGTGGACGGGACCCTTCGCCCGCTCCTCCTCGACGAACTCCGTCAGCTCCTTGAAGTAGGGCTGCTGCAGCTCGTCACCCAGAACCCCGCGCCAGGACTTGGGCAGCATGGCGATGTCGGTCACGTCAACGTCCTCACGATTGCGGTCGCTTCCAGGCCTCAGAACCTACAGGCGACCGCTGACAACCGCCCCGCGGACCGGCTACCAGCTGGTCTTGCGGGAGAGCTGCCACAACATCATGATCGTCGACGGGTCCAGTGCCCGCTCCGCGCCCGAGATGTCCCGGCTCGCCGCGACGTACTGCCGGCCCTGCCACAGCGGCAGCAGCCGCACGTCGTCCACGAGGATCTGCTGGGCCTCCTCGAAGTCCTTCACGACGTTTCCGCGATCGCTCTCCCGGCGGGACCGGGGCAGCAGGACATTGCTGATCTCGTTCGCCTCGTACGGCGTGCCGAGCGCGTTCTGCTCGCCGATGAACGGGGCGATGAAGTTGTCGGCGTCCGGGAAGTCGGGGGACCAGCCGCGCCCGAACACCGGGTACTCACCCTTCTGGTAGCCCTCGACGTACGTCTTCCAGGGGCGGCTCTCGAGGGTGATCTCGAAGAGCCCTGAGGCCTCCAGCTGACGCTCCAGCTCCTTGAACTCCAGCTTGGTCTCGGAGCCGTAGCGGTCCGTGGTGTACCAGAGGGTGAGTGGCACCGGCCCGGTGATGCCCGCCTCGGTGAGGATCCTTCGGGCCTTGTCGACGCTGGGGTCGCCGTAGTTGTCGAAGAAGCCGGTGGTGTGGCCGGTCAGCCCTTTGGGGACCATCGAGTACAGCGGGTCGACGGTGTCCCGGTAGATCTTGTGCGCGATCGCGCTCCGGTCGATGATCTGGGCGATGGCCTGGCGCACCGGCTTCTTGCCGGCCCACGGGTCCTTCGGGTTGAACACCAGGTAGTTGATGCTGGTGCCGGTGCCCTCCACCAGCTTGATCTCCTCCTCCTTGGAGGCCTTGCCCTGGAATTCGACGACGTCGTCCGCGGCGAGACCCCGATAGGTGAGGTCGACCCGGTCCTCCCGCAGCGACTCGACCATCTCGGCGGAGTCCTGGAAGTAGCGGACCGTCACGGCTCCGTTCTGCCGCTCGGCGTAGCCCTTGTACTGCTCGTTGCGGACGAGCCGGGCCTCGTCGCCCTCCTCGTACGACTCGAGGGTGTACGGCCCGGAGCCGACGATGCCGGACTCCTCGCGCAGGGCCTCGGCCGGGTAGGCCTCCGGGGAGACGATCGACAGGGCCGGGGTGGCGAGCACGAACGGGAACGTCGCGTCGGGCTTGTTGAGGTGGAAGACCACTTCGCGGTCGCTCGGCGCCTGCACCCGTTCGAGGCTGCCCAGCAGACCGGCCGGACCGCCGTTCACGTTGATCCTGCGGATCCGGTCGACGGAGTACTTGACCGCCTTGGCGTCGAGCGTGCTGCCGTCGGAGAACTTCAGCCCTTCGCGCAGTTCGCAGCGGAACACCTGGTGGGAGCTGTCGGAGAACTCGCAGCCCTCGGCGGCGTCCGGCTGGGGCGTGCTCGCGCCGACCGGGTAGCTCAGCAGCGTCTGGTAGATGTTGCGGAACAGCTCCCAGGAACTGTCCCAGGAGGCCGCGGGGTCGAGCGTGCTCGGCGGGCTGGTCGTCCCTACGACGATCGGCGCGTCGTCCGGAGTGTCGGACGTCAGCACACCGCAACCGGTGGACAAGGACGATATCGACGCGATGGACGCGACGGCCGCCACCCCTCGCAGGCATCGGTTCCGCTTGAACACGCGCACGCTCCTCGATCCGCCGTCCCAAGAGTCGGCAGACGATACCGCGCTCTTTCCGCCTCGGACCCTCCTTCGCATGCCCGTTGAGATCAACTCGTTGTAGATCACGCAGTCACTCTGCGTTGACTACGTTGTCATCGGTCCACCCGTCTTCGAAAACGCCGGTACGGACGCCGTTTCGTCAACGGACGCCCGTACCGGAACAATTGTGGCCCGCGCCACACCGGCTCAGCCCACGCCGGCGTTCAGGAGGATGCCGCCGTCGATCACCAGGGTCTGGCCGGTGACCCAGTCCGACTGGTCCGAGGTGAGGAACGCGGCGGCGCCGCCGATGTCGGACGGCACACCGAGCCGGCCCAGGGGGTAGGACGCGGCGGCCTCCTCCTCCCGGCCCTCGTACAGCGCCTGCGCGAACTTGGTCTTCACCACCGCCGGGGCGATCGCGTTGACCCGTACCCGCGGCGCGAACTCGTGCGCCAGCTGCCCGGTCAGGTTGATCAGCGCCGCCTTGCTGACGCCGTACGCGGCGATGAAGGGCGAGGGCGCGACGCCCGCGAGGGAGGCGATGTTGACGATCGCCCCGCCGTTGTCCTTCTGCCAGGCGTGCCAGGTGCGCTGGGCGAATCCGAGTGCCGAGATCACGTTGGTCTCGAACACCTTGCGCGCCACGTTCAGGTCGAGGTCGGCCATCGGCCCGAACACCGGGTTGGTCCCGGCGTTGTTGACGAGGAAGTCGACCCGGCCGAAGGCCTCCATCGTGCGCTCGACGGCGACGGCCTGGTGGGCCTCGTCGTGTGCCTTGCCGGCCACGCCGATGACCCGGTCGGCGCCGAGCTTCTCGACGGCCTCCTCGAGGGTGTCCTCGTTGCGGCCGGTGATGCAGACGCGGTCGCCGCGCGCCACCAGCGCCTCGGCGACGCCGAGCCCGATGCCGCGGCTGGCACCGGTGACCAGGGCGACCTTGCCCGAGAGTTCCACTGAAGTCATGTCCGTATCCCCTAGTCGTGCCTAGTCGTGCCTGGTCGTCCCTGCTCGTCGCAGTCGACCGCCGTCGCCCCGGGCCGCCCACGAGCGGTCCCCGGCCGTCCCGGGCCACGGCGTTCCTCAGTCGAGGGGTCCGCCCGCCACGTACAGCACCTGACCGGAGACGAATCCGGCGGCCTCGCCGGTGAAGAAGGCGATGGCGTTGGCGATGTCCTCCGGCTCGCCGACCCGGGCCACCGGGATCTGGGTGGCGGCGGCGGCCTTGAAGTCGTCGAAGCCCATGCCCACGCGGTCGGCGGTGGCCTTGGTCATCTCGGTGGCGATGAATCCGGGGGCGACGGAGTTGGCGGTCACGCCGAACTTGCCGAGCTCCTTGGCGAGGGTCTTGGTGAAGCCCTGCAGGCCGGCCTTGGCGGCGGAGTAGTTGACCTGGCCGCGGTTGCCGAGCGCGGAGGAGGAGGAAAGGTTGACGATGCGGCCGAAGCCGGCGTCCACCATGTGCTTCTGGCAGGCCTTCGACATCAGGAAGGCACCGCGCAGGTGCACGTTCATGACCGTGTCCCAGTCGGAGACGCTCATCTTGAACAGCAGGTTGTCGCGCAGCACGCCCGCGTTGTTGACCAGGATGGTCGGCGCGCCGAGCTCCTCGGCGATCCTGGCGACGGCGGCCTCGACCTGCGTCTCGTCCGAGACGTCGCAGCCGACCGCGAGGGCCCTGCCCCCGGCGCTGGTGATCTTCTCGACGGTGTCCTTGCAGGCTCCCTCGTCGAGGTCGAGCACGGCGACCGCGCGGCCCTCGGCGGCCAGTCGAACGGCGGTGGCGGCGCCGATACCTCGCGCGGCACCGGTGACGACGGCGACCCGCTGCTGTTCAGTGGTGGACATCGCTGCTTCTCCTCGACCTTGGACCTTCGGATGCGGCTCCTGCCGCCCGCCCGGATGGGTGAGCGACCGCTTAGTACCTTCAGCAGACGTGACGCTAGAAGCCCTGGCACCCGGTGTCAACGGCCCACCCTGCTGTGTGATCCATTCCCCGGCCCGCCGGGCACCGGGCACACCACGTCCGCCCGGTGCCGTCCCATGCCCGGGGCCCTTGATTACCACCCGATCGGCCCATGGCTGCGCGCCCCGGCACGAGAGCGCGCCTAGCGTCGAGGCACGAGCCACTTGTGGCCGGAAAGGAGGCGCGCCATGCGCCGACGCACCGGTGCCCTCGGCATACTCGTCGCGCTCGCCGCGACACTGCCGATGGCCCACACCGCTCATGCCCAGGACCTGGACTGCGCGGACTTCACCTACCAGGAGGAAGCGCAAGCCCTGTTCAACCTCGACCGGAGCGACCCCAACCGACTCGACGAGGACCAGGGCCCCGACGACAACATCGCCTGCGAGGCCCTGCCCCGCCGCGGCGGCACCCTCACCTCCTCCACCAGCGCTCCCCGGGCGACGGCCACCACCACCGCATCCGCGGCTCCGACCGCGCCCGCCACGGTCGCGCCGACGCGCGGTGTGGAGGGCGGGCTGGGCGGCTCGTCGGCCGCCGGACCGAGCGGCTGGGACACCGGAGTCGGCGTGGCCTTCGCGGCCGGCGCCCTCGTCACGACCGGGTACCTGGTGAAGCGCCGCCGCACCTGACGCACGGACCGGCGCGCGTACGTCCGTACGCCGCTCCCCTCTCCCCGTTCCCGTGCCCCTGTGCGCGGCGGGCCGTCGCAGCCTTCCCCCTGCGGCGGCCCGCCGTGGTGGTCCGTCGTGCCGACCCGTCGCGGGTGCCGGCCCTCCGGGTCAGCGCACGAGCAGGTCGAGCAGTCGCCGTACCTCGGCCTCCGGATCGGCGGTGAGCCCGGTGTGCACGGGACCGGGCTGGACGATGGTGGAGCGCGGGGCGATCAGCCAGCGGAAACGCCGCCCGGCGTCGTCGCCCGCGGCCTGTCCCGCCGCGTCCCCGCCCGCGCACACGCCCTCGACGGCACGCAGCGCGGCCCGGACGCCGGCCAGGTCCACGTGCGGGTCGAGGGCCAGCAGCCGGGACGCGTCGAGGTGGATACCGGCCCCGACGAACGTTTCATGACGGCAGTACACGATCACTCCGGCGTTGACGTACTCGCCCCGTTCGACCCGCGGCACGACCCGCAGCAGCGCGTACTCGAAGACGTGCCGGTCGATCCGGTCGCTGCGGCCGCTCACTGGTTCTCCTTCTCCCCGATGCCGTGGACCCGCTCGTGGACGGTGGCCGCGCGGGCGAGCAGGGCACGCGCGTAGGCCTGCCGGAGCTCGTCCGGCGTATCGAATCCGGGTTCGCCGGCCAGCCATACGTCGGGGATCTCCGCGGTGACCTCGGCGAGCAGGTCCGCGGTGACGCGCGGTGCGAGTTCTGCCGCCGCGGCGGCCACGTCCGGCCCGAAGGGGTTCAGGGCGTGGTCGGAGGCGTCGTAGGGGCGGGCGACGGAACCCTCCGCCCCGGGCCAGTTGTGGTGCCAGATCATGGTCGCGCCGTGGTCGATGAGCCAGAGTTCGCCGCTTCGGCGCAGCAGGTTGGGGTTGCGCCAGGAACGGTCGACGTTGTTCACCAGCGCGTCGAACCAGACGACCCGCCCGGCCTCCTCGGGGCCGACCTCGAAGGCGAGCGGGTCGAAGCCGAGCGCCCCGGAGAGGAAGTCCATGCCCAGATTGGTGCCCCCACTGGACTTGAGGAGCTCCTGAACCTGTTCGTCGGGCTCGCCCAGTCCCAGGACCGGATCGAGTTCCACTGTCACCAGACGCGGCACCCGGAACCCCAGCCGGCGGGCGAGTTCCCCGCAGACAACCTCGGCGACCAGCGTCTTGCGCCCCTGCCCCGCACCGGTGAACTTGAGAACGTAGGTGCCGAGGTCGTCGGCCTCGATCAGTCCCGGCAGCGAGCCGCCCTCGCGCAGGGGCGTGATGTAGCGGGTTGCGGTGACCTCGGTCAGCATTTCGCCAGGCTACGCGATCCCTTGACCTTGCAATCCATGACCTCCTCTGGACCATCGTGTTCCGGGGAGTCGGCCGTGGTCAGCCTGGGGGGAACCCGGGGAGTTTCGGCCGGCGCACCGAGATCTCCCCGCTCCCCCCGGGCAGCCCGTCGATCGCGGTGCGCCCCTCGTCCCGGCCCCCGGCCCCCGGCCCCCGGCATGAAGTGAGCACAGTGACCGAGCGTGATAGCCGGCTCAGTGCGGCGCCAGGGCGGGCTGCGCCGGCCCTGGCGCCGAGCGCGGAAGCAGGTGGCGGCCCGGCACAGCGTCAGGATCGGGGCGGTGACCGTGCCCGCGGTCGGTGCGGGCAGCAGCTGGCGCGCGGACATGAGCAGCCTCTTCGCCACCGCGACCGCGCCGCTGGAGCCGAACGCGGACACGCTTACGCCCAGACGGTAGGAGAGTGTCGTCCGGCCGGTACGGCTCGCCCGCTGAACGGCCCCTGCCGATCTGATGCGGTACGCCGAAAGCAGCCACACATAACGCCTCTCCCCCGCACACGGCGTGGCTGGGCACGCGAGGCCCGTGAACCGACCTTGAAGGGCCTGCGGGTCTCCGACCGGTCCTCTGGAGGCGGTCGAAGGGCTCCTCCCCCACATGGGCTCCACCGTCCGGGGGAACAATGCTGCGGACCGCCGTGCAAGGGTCGCCGATCGGGGAACAGGAAGCGTTATGCGCGCGCTCGTCATCAACTGCACTCTCAAACCGTCCCCGCGGGTTTCGAACACCGAGGCCCTCGCCGGCACCGTCATTACGGCCCTGAAGGGCCATGGAGTAGAGGTGGACGTCGTACGTGCCGTCGACCTGAACCTCAAGCCGGGAGTCGAGACCGACATGGGTGAGGGCGACGACTGGCCCGGCGTGCACGAAAAGGTCGTGTCGTCACAGATTCTGATCATCGCCTCACCGACCTGGCTCGGCCGCCCGTCCTCCGTCGCCCAGCGTGTGCTCGAGCGACTCGACGCGATGCTCGGCGAGACCGACGACGAGGAGCGCCCGGTCGCTTACAACCGCGTGGCCGGTGTTCTGGTTACCGGGAACGAGGACGGTGCCCACCACGTCATCAGTGAGATCAACGGCGCGCTCGGGGACATCGGGTTCACCATTCCCGGCCAGGCCTGGACCTACTGGCACCTCGGTCCCGGCCCCGGCCCCGACTACCTGGACGACGACCGCGGCCACGACTGGGCCGCCTCCACCGGCCGGGCCATGGCCTCGAACCTCGTCCACGCAGCGCGGGCCCTCAACGCGATGCCGCTGCCCGCTCCGCCGTCCTGACCTCACTCCGGAAGAGGACCGGCCATGAACGACGCCAGTCCTCCGGCTCTCGTCACGGGCGCCTCCAGCGGCATCGGTTTCGAACCGGCCGAACAACTCGCCGAACGGGGCCATGACCTGATCATCAGCGCCGAGGACGACGCCCGGCTGCAGCAGGCGGCCCGACGGATGGGGGCGGCGGGAGTCACCGTCAAGGCGGCCCGGGCGGATCTGCGCCTCTACGACCGGACCCACGCGTCCAAGGGGCCGGCCGACGAAGTGCTCTCGGACGGACTCAAAGGCCAAGCCCATCGCAAAATGGCCGAACCCGGCTCCAACGACCAGTAAGTAACCGGTAGCCGCGCGTCTGCGCCTACGACGTCGATCGGCCTGCCGGTGCCTTCGTCGTTCCAAAGCCCTCGCACCGACGCTCGCCCGGGCATGCCTTCCGGGATGTGCGGCACCGAAGCGCTCTACGGCACGGGCCGGAGCGGGTCGGCTGTGGTGGGCCAGTCGCAGCACCGGGGAGACGCGCGCCGGCGCTGCCGGGTTTCCGGTGCGAGGCTGCGGACGCGGGGTCATTCGAGGAAGAGCTGGGCGAGGAGGAAGAGGTTCAGTGCGCTGATGAGGGTGGCGGCAGCGGCCGCGAACAAGTTGGTGATCTTCCGGTTGACCAGGGGGCCCATGAGGCTGCGGCGGGCGGTGAAGACGAGGAGTGGAAACAACGCGAAGGGGATGCCGAAGGACAGCGCGACCTGGCTGAGGACCAGGGCGCGGGTGGGTTCCAGCCCGGCTATGAGCAATCCCATGGCCGGGACGAGGGTGGCGGCGCGCCGGACAGCGAGGGGGATGCGGCGGCGCAGGAAGCCTTCCATGATGATCTGTCCGGCATAGGTGCCGACGCTGGAGGACGCCAGGCCGGCGGCCAGCAGGGCGAGTGCAAACGCGGTCGCGGCGCCCGTTCCCAGCAGGGCGCCCAGGCCGGCGTGTGCTTCGTGGAGCGTGTCGACGCCGTCGTGGCCGCGGGTGTGGAAGACGGCGGCGGCGACGACCAGCATGGTCATGTTGGCCAGGCCGGCGAATGCCAAAGCGGTGATGATCTGGCGGCGTGCGGGTCGGCGTGGGCGCTCTGCCGGGCGTTCGAGCTGCGGATGGGCGGCACGGTGGCGGGTGAGGGCGGAGTGCAGGTAGACGACGTGGGGCATGACGGTGGCGCCGATGATGCCGCTGGCCAGCAGGAGGCTGTCGGCGTCGGCGAAGCGCGGCACGAGGCCCGCGGCCGCATCGGTGGTGGGGCCGGCGCTCCACGCCTGGTAGAGGAATCCGGCAAGGATGATCAGGAGCATGCCTGCCAGGACCGTTTCGAAGCGGTTTCGGCCCTGTGGGGCGAGCATGAGCAGGAGCAGGGCCACAGCGGCGGTGATCAGGACGCCCGGAATCAGGGGAATGCCGAAGAGGAGGTTGAGGGCGACGGCGCCGCCGATGAGTTCGGCCAGGTCGGTGGCGATCGCGACGGCTTCGGCCTGCAGCCACAGGAAGGCGTTGAGGGTGCGCGGGCAGTGCTCGCGGCACAGTTCCGGGAGGCTGCGGCCGGTCGCGGCGCCGAGCTTGGCTGACAGGTACTGGACGAACATCGCGACGACGTTGGCTGCGGTGATGACCCAGAGCAGCAGGTAGCCGTAGGTGGATCCGGCGGCGGTGTTGGTGGCGAAGTTGCCCGGGTCCACGTATGCCATGGAGACGACGAAAGCGGGCCCGAAGACGGCCGTCCAGCGCAGCCACCGGGGCGGCCCGGCCGCCGCAGTGGGCACCGCCACGACGGCCGTCGGTGCGGTGGCTTCCGTCGATGGTGACGCCGGCGGGCCCACGGTGTCAGCCACGGTGCCCACCCGCCTTCTGTCGCGGGGCGCGCCGTGCCAGCAGCCGGCATGCGGTGGCGACTGCCACCACGGCGGCGGCCAGTTGCTCGGGCGCGCCGCCGTGCACGGCGGCGGTGACAACGCTCAGAAGTACGAGAACGATCAGAAGCGTCGGCCCCGGCCGCACGTGAGGAGGCGTCGTGGACGAACGTGAAGCAGTCTCGGATGCGATGGTGACCATGAACCCTCCACTGGTCCGGGCGGCCATGAAGGTCCGGGCCCGCCATGTGGGCGCGGGACCCCGGACCCTCGGCGGCTCAGCTGAGTTTGTCCTTGAGCTGGTCCATCGGGCCGCTGTCGTTGCCCGGGGCGCGGCTGGAGGGGGAGCCCTGGCTGCCGTCGTAGGTCGCGTACAGCTTCGGGTCGGGCGGCGGTGTGGAAGCGATACCGCCCTGGGCTACGGGATTCTCGAGGTAGGTGATGTGCTCACCGCCTGGCATGGGCGCGCCGACCCAGCGGCCGTCGGCCCCTGCGGTGCCGTCCGAGAGGTGCCAGATGGCGTAGGCGTCGCCGGACTCCTCCTCGTCGAACAGCGCGTTCGGTGCGATGCGGGTGGGCTCGAGGCCGTCGGCCTGGAGCTCTTCGATGGCGGCCAGCCACTGTTGCTGGTGGACGCTGTCACGGGCGAGGTTGAACTTCAGCATCGCCCGCACGCCGGGGTCGTCGGTCATGTTGTACAGCCGGGCGGCCTGGAGCCGGCCCTGGGCCTCGGCGGCGGCGTTGGCCTGGAAATCGGCCAGGAGGTTGCCGCTGGCCACGATGTACCTGCCGTTCCACGGGTAGCCGTTGCTGTCGGCGGGCAGCGGACCGCCGCCGCTGATGATGGCCTGCTGAGGGTCCATGCCGCCCACCACGGCGGCGACCACCGGGTCGGAGGAGGCCGCGGCGGCCGTGGTGGTGGAGGGTGCGCCCTCCAGCAGCCGGGCGACCATGGTGGCGATCATTTCCACGTGCCCGATCTCCTCGGTCGCGGTGTCCATGATCAGGTCGCGGTACTTGCCCGGCATCCGGCAGTTCCACCCCTGGAACAGGTACTGCATGGTGACGGTCATCTCGCCGTACGCGCCGCCGATGAGTTCCTGGAGCTTGTGCGCGTACACCGCGTCCGGCTTCTCCGGTTTGGCTTCGAACTGCAGCTGACTGGTGTGGCGGAACATCACAGGTGTCCTTCCAACTGGGAGGTGGCCGGCGCCCAAGAGCGCCACGGACACCCCAGCAGCGCCGCATCACCTGCCCGTCACCGCCTGCGTCACCGCCTGCGGATCCTGGGACTTCGAGGGGTTGCCGGGCCCGCGGGTGGTCACCCGGGACGAGACCCGGCCACCGTTGTCGAAGCACCGCACGGGAGGACACCGTGACCGCCGGCTCCCCGATGACTACCCCCATCAGCGAAGACGTCCAGCTCGGCCTCCTGGGCGGCTTCACGCTCCGCGCCGGTGCGCGGCCGCTGTCCACGCCGCCGGCCGGTCAGCGGCTGCTGGCGTACCTGGCCGTCCAGCACGATCCGGTACCGCGGGCCAAGGCCGCGCACACTTTGTGGCCCGACGTCGACGGGACGCACGCCGCCGCCTGCCTTCGCTCCGCTCTGTGGCGCCTGCCCCACACCGGGCCCTGCCTCGTCGATCACCCGGGCGGCACCCTCACCCTGGCCACCGCTGTGGAGGTCGACACCCACAAGCTGGAAGATCAGGCCGCCCGGCTGGCCTCGTCTCAGCCCATCGACCCACCCGATCTTCCCGACCCGCGTGCACTCTGCCACGACCTCCTGCCCGAGTGGCCCGACGAGTGGCTCCTCGCCCACCGCGAATGGCTGCGCCAACTGCGGCTGCGCGCCCTGGAACGTTTGTGCGTCCGGCACCGGGAAGCCGGCGCTCTGGACGCCGCCCTCGAAACCGGCATGGCCGCCGTCGCCTGCGAACCACTGCGCGAAAGCGCCCACCGACTCGTCACCACCGTCCACCTCGCCGACGGCAACACCTCCGAAGCACTACGCCAGTACGAGCTCTATCGCCAACTGCTTCGCGACGAACTGGGGCTTGCGCCCACACCGAAGTTCCGTCGGCTCCTCGCCCACCTGCTCGGCAGGCCCGTCGACACGAACCCGTGACACTGCGGTGACAACCTTCTGGCACAACGACGCATATGAATGCCGCAGCCGCTCTCCCTCCGCCCACCGCCCCGGACGCCGACGACGACCGGAGCGAGTCGATGGCGACCCTGATCGTCCGCGCGTGGACCCGCAGCGATGGCCTTCTGTGCGCCCGGCTGATCGACACCGCCCATGGACAGCCCCGCACCTGGGCGACCGCCGAAGGCACCGACGCGGTCTGCGCGGCCCTGCACGCGTGGCTCGACACGGTCTCCGGACGTCCCCCGCCCCGCACCGAACGCCCACCCTCATGAAGCCATTCGCAGGGCGATCTTCGGGCCTTCACCCGCAACGGCGCCGGAGGCAACTGCTGCCCGGCCGGCCCCGGGAGCCGCGGAGTGTCACGGGACCAGCGGTGTCACGGAACGCATGCGCTGCAGCATGCCGTGCAACTGGTCGTTGGGGCGCTGCTGTTCACCGTGCAGGGCGTTGAGTACCACCAGGCAGCCGGTGAGGGCCGGGACCGCCCACTGCATGTACGTGAGCTGACGCTGGGCCTTGTCGGTTGTCATCCGGGTTGCTGGTGGTGTCAGGCAGCGCGTGCAGCGGGTGGCCGGCCAGCGGGTCAGGACCGGCAGGTCCCGTGCGCAGGGCATGCGGAAGCCTGGTTCTTCCCGTCCTCTATGCCGGCGGGGCGGGACTCGGCCAGGCCGTCGGTTCACGGCGTCAAGGTGGCTCCGTGATCTTCGGGGTCCCTCATGCGGCCGCGCCGGGCAGGGGTTGGCCGGTACGCCAGGGGGGAGGCCGGGTCCCGGACGCCGCGATGTCATCTTCTGGGCGCGGGCGGTGGTTCGGTGGTGACGGAAAGTCCGGGCATCGAGGTGGTCGAGCCTGCGATAGATCTGGGGCACGTCCACGTCGAAGAGTTGCAGAGCAGCGCGCCGGTCGATCGTCCTGAGGTCTGCGGCACGGAAGGTGGAACTGCGCATCATGAAGGCCGCCGCGTTCCAGGGTGGGGTTGTCGGCAGACCGGCGAAAGTGTCCGTGTGCCCGGTGTTGTGCAGCAGCGGGTAGTCCGGCACGGACGTCAAGATGTCGAGACCGGGGTCGATGCGCCGCAGGAGGGCGCGAAGGTTGTAGTACTGCCGGAAGAAGGCGTGAAAGCCGCGTGACATGGTCGTGGTAGAACCGTCGCGCAGTTCGGTCGGCCAGCCGGCCAGGCGTCCGCCGGGGTACGGCCGCTGTTCGAACAGGTCGACCGCCATGCCGCGCTCCGCCAGGGCTACGGCGGCCGTGACACCCGCGATGCCGCCACCGACGACCGCGATGCGAGGCGGCGGCCTCGTGTGCCAACCTGGCTGGAGGTCTGCGGGAGCGCTGATCCGCACCGCACGCCGGTCGCGTCCAGGCCTGTCTGTCGCACGCGGGATCCTGCGCAGTGTGTGAGTCGTTGCCGGCCCGTTTTCCTACTGCTGTCGCCCGCCGGACGATGAGGCCGGGTGCGGATCGCCCAAGTCTCAAGCCCGTGCGGCAGGCATGCGGGCTGCCGTGCCGTCGTATGGTCCGTACCGGTGAAGCTTCTGGTACCGGCCCCGCTGCCTCGGCGGTGAAGCCGGGTCGTGTCCTTATGCTCACGACATGGTCCAGGTACAGGAGCGGCCGGCGCTGCGCCGCAAGCTCGGGTCCGGGCGGCGGACAGCCTGGTTGCTGGCTGCGGCCGCCGTGCTGTGCCAGATTCCCTACCCGCTCGTGTCCGGCTCGCAGCGTGATGTGCTCACCGTCGTCGGCGTGGTGGTCTTTTGCCTCGCGTCCATGGCGGCCGCCGCTCTGTGGCACGGTGTGCGGGGTCCGCTGGCGCTGTTGGCGGTGGCAGGGCTGGGCGGCCTGGCGGTTGAGGTCGTGGGGGTGCGTACGGGCTTTCCGTTCGGTGCCTATGAGTACACGGGGTCGTTGGGGCCGAGTGTGGCGGGGGTGCCGGTGGTGGTGCCGCTCGCCTGGATCATGATGGCCTGGCCCGCGCTCGAGGTGGGACGTTTACTGGCCCCGGGCCGGGGGCGTGCGGGGTCCCGTTCGGTTCGGGTGCGAACGGCGATGGCCGGAGGGTGGGCGCTGGCGTCCTGGGACGTTTTCCTCGATCCGCAGATGGTCGATGCCGGTCACTGGAGCTGGGCGGATCCCCATCCGTCGCTTCCTGGGGTGGAGGGCGTACCGCTCACCAATTTCCTCGGGTGGGTGGCCGTGTCCGTCGTCATGATCGCTGCGATGGACGCGGTCTGCGGGCACGCGGTGCAGCGCCCCACTGAGCACGGCTGGCCCGCTGGTCCGGCTGTCATGTTGTATCTGTGGACCTACGCCTCCTCGATCATGGCGTGTCTGGTGTTTTTCAGCCGTCCGCAGGTGGCGCTGGTGGGTGGTGTGCTGATGGGGCTGGTCGCCGTCCCGCTGGCAGTGCGGGTGGCAGGTGCCGCCAGGAGAGGAAGGTGAGCCGGCTCCACGCCGCGCGGGCGTTGGTCGCGGGGGGCACGTTGCTGGCGGTCGCCGGCACGGTGCACAGCGCCCTGAACAGCAGAAGCCTACGAATCCCCCCGCCGGATCCGGCGCCGGTGAGCGAGTCGGTGTCGCTTCTGATGCCGGTACGCAATGAAGCCGGGCGTGTCGCCCCTGCGCTGCAGTCGCTGCTGACTCAGGAACGCCTGCTCCGAGCAGAGGTCATCGTGCTCGACGACCAGTCCACCGATGACACCAGCGCCGTGGTGCGCCGCCTGTGCGGATCGTATCGGCACGCCCGGGTCGTGCACGGCACGGCGCCGAAGCCCGGTTCGCCGGGCAAAGCCCACGCCTGCCATCAGCTCGCGTCGCTCGCGCAGGGCAGTGTGCTGGTCTTCGTGGACGCGGACGTGGTGCTTGCGTCGCACGCGGTGGCCTCCTCGGTGGACTTGCTGCGCTCGTCCGGACTCGATCTGGTCTCGCCCTTCCCCTGTCAGGTCGCCGAGGGACCCGCCAACCGGCTGTTCCAGCCGCTGCTGCAGTGGTCGTGGCTCACAGCGCTGCCACTGCGGCGGGCGGAGACCTCACCGAGGCCGGCGCTGTCCGCAGCCAACGGCCAGTTCCTCATCGTGGACGCCACCACCCTGCACAGATGCGGCGGGTTCGCTGCGGTCGCGGACAAAGTCCTCGAGGACATGGCGCTCATCCGGGCGCTCAAGCGCGTCGGTGGCCGGGGCGGCATCGTGGACGGCAGCCAGATCGCGATCTGCCAGATGTACGACGGCTGGCGCGAGCTGCGGGAGGGGTACGGCAAATCCCTGTGGGCGGCGTTCGGATCCGGCGGCGGCGCGGCAGCAGTGTGCACTCTCCTCACCTGGGCATACGTGATGCCGCCGTTGGCAGCGTGCTGGGGGTCACGCTGGGGAGCGGCCGGATACGCCGCAGCCGTGACGGGGCGGGTACTGACCGCGCGGCGCACGGGCGGGCGATGCTGGCCGGACGCGCTGGCCCACCCGGTGTCCGTCACACTGCTGGCGGTGCTGACAGGATGGTCCTGGCTCGGCCACCGCCGCTCCACGTTGTCGTGGAAGGGCAGGCCGCTGCGAGGGCGGTGCTGAGATGCCCCGCATCGCCGTGATCGGAGCCGGCATGGGCGGGCTGGCAGTTGCTGCCCGGCTCGCCTCCCAAGGTCACCACGTCACCGTGTACGAGCGAGCGGCCACCTACGGAGGCAAGCTCGGCACCGTACGCCGGGACGGTTTCGTCTTCGATACCGGGCCGTCGCTGCTGACTCTGCCCGAGGTCTATCGCCGCCTGTTCGCGGACACGGGAGCTCCCTTGGAGCGCTGTGTACCGCTCATGCCGGTCGAGCCGGCCTGCAGTTACCGGTTCGCCGACGGGACGCAGCTGGCGATGCCCGGTGACCCGCGCCTGGTGCCCGGTGTGCTGGATGACGCTCTGGGTGAAGGAGCCGGGGCGCAGTGGGCCCGGCTGCACGAGGCCTCCGGCGAGTTGTGGCGGCTGGTGGGCGAGAGCGTGCTGCGCCGGCCGCTCGGCGGCCCGGCCGGACTGCTGCGCCGCTCGGCGCAGCCCCGCGGGCTGACCGCTGTCGCCCCCTGGCGCAGCCTACGGGGCACCGGCCGGCACTACCTGCGCGATCCTCGGCTGCGCATGTGGCTGGAGCGCTACGCCACCTACAGCGGCTCCGACCCGCGACGCGCACCTGCCGTCATGGCAGTGGTCTCCTACGTGGAACAGCGCTACGGCACCTGGTACGTGCCCGGCGGCCTGCGCCTGCTGGCCGACGCCCTCGAGCAGCGGTGCACCGAGCTGGGGGTGCGATTCCACTACGACTGCCACATCGCCGCAGTGGACACCTCGGCCCGCGGTGTCACCGGCCTCCGCCTGACGGACGGCGGCACGGCAGCAGCGGACATCGTCGTCTCCGGCGTCGACGCGAAAGTGCTCTACGGTCACCTGACGGCGGACCGGCGCGGGCGCCGCCCCCTGGCTGCCCTCGCGCGCGCCCAGTCCTCGCTCGCCGGATTCGTCCTCCTGCTGGCGCTTCGCGGGCGGGATCCACGGACACCGCACCATCGCGTGCTGTTCCCGGCAGACTACGACGCGGAATTCGATGCCGTGTTCGGTATGCCGGCCCGTCCCGCCATCGACCCCACGGTGTACATCAGCGCGCCGGACGACGCCACGCTGCGTCCCGATGACGGGCATGAAGCATGGTTCGTCCTGGTCAACGCTCCCCGGCACTCCTTGGACGGCACCCGCGGCACCGTCGACTGGACCACCCCGGGACTCAAGGAGTCCTACGCCGAACGCGTCCTGGACGTCATGGCCGGCCGCGGCATCGACGTGCGCCCACGACTTCTGTGGTGCGAAACCCGCACCCCCTTCGACCTGGAACAGCAGACCGGCAGCTTGGGTGGCGCCATCTACGGCAGCTCCTCCAACGGCGTCCGAGCCGCCTTTCTCCGGCCGGCCAACCGCTCCCCCGTCCCCGGGCTCTTCCTCGTCGGCGGATCCGCCCACCCCGGCGGCGGCCTGCCACTGGTGGCGCTGTCCGCGGAGATCGTCGCAGCCGACATCGGCAACGCCTGACCCCATCGGCCGCTACTTCAGCGCCCGCGCCACCCCGGCCGCCAACTGTACGAAGCCGACCCCTGCGGCCGCCGTCCAGCCCATGACGCACACCTCGGCCCAGTCCCACCCCGTGCCCGGCGTACCGTCGGACCACAAGCCGCTTCCCAGGCACGCGACCGCGCACAGCACCACGCGCAGCGGCCGCTCCGCGACACTCAGCGCGCCCACCCCGCGCATCCCCGCCGCATTGGCCCGGGCCCGCAGATACTCATGCAACTGAGCAAGACAAGCAGCCACGAGACACCAGGAGGCCGGCGCACCCAGGGCGTACAGGACGGCGGCCAGCAGAAGGTCCGCGACCCGGTCGGACATGGCGTCCACCACAGCGCCCAAAGGGCGAGCCCGGCCGGCCGTCACGGCGACGGCGCCGTCCAGTCCGTCGAGCAGACCCGACACAATCACCAGCGCGCAGGCGGCCAGCGGCCAGCGGCCGCCCTGGGCCGCCACCCCCACGGCGGCGGCAGCCGCCAACGGCCCTCCCACGGAAAGAAGGTCCGGCGGCACAGCGCGCATCAGGCGCGTGCCGGCGCAGCGCTGCGCCAGGACCACCCACATCGAAGCGAGCATGCTGCCGGAAGGGTCATACCCTCCGTGGAGCTTGGCCCATCGGACCAGGACGTCGTCATGGCCGCGCGCCCCGAGTCCCGCGAACACCTTGCCGCGGCCGTGAGGGGACGCCCCTGTGGTCGCAGCGGTGTGGTCCCGCGGCTCCGCGGGTTCGTCGGACAGGCCGTCACCCGGGAGGTGGGACATCGCAAAGAGGCGGCCTGCGTGACTGTCCAGGCAAAGCATCAACTGATAGCCGACGAGCAGGACCGTATGCAGCAGGTACATCCACAGGCCCAGCGCCACGACGACTCCGGGCACGACGAGCCCGCCGAATGGCACGCTCCAGTCGACCGGGACAGCCAGGAACAACACGAATCCACCGAGGAAGCCGCACAAGAAAGCCCCCGTCACGAACGCGGCCAGAACCGTCGCTCGCAACCCCGCGACACCCACGCCGACGAACCGGAAAAGCAGAAATACCTCCGTGGAGAGCAAAAGCCACAGCAGGTGGAAGGCCAGGACAGCGGACCAGCCGAGGCGGCAACCGCCGGCATCGGCCAGTCGGGCCAGCGGCGGGCCGGCGTACAGAACGATGCTCATGAGCAGCGGGCCCGCCGCCAGTGCCGGCACCAGCCCCAGCCTGCCCCGCCAGCCGGTGAACGTGTCGTCCTGCGCCGCCACGGGCGACAGGTGCAGGAAGCCTCTGCGCAGTCCCTCTCCGTACACGCTGGCGGGCACCAGCGCGACGGCGAGAGCCGGGTAGGACAGCTGGGCTGCCGCGTCGGCCATGGCGCGCAGCCCTGACTGCACTCCGTGCCCGTGCGGCAGCGCGTTCCCGATGTCCTCCGCGGCCTGACGAAGGCCCTCCCTTCCCACCACGAACACCGACAGCCGTAGCAGAACCAGCACCAGGGCAATCACGGCGACCATTCCGAAGAACGTGGTTCCGGCCGCGCTCAGCGCCAACTGCCTGCCGCGCACATTGCTACGCACTTCGGCGGTGAGCACGCGAAGCGCGCCCCACTTCGTGTGCATGGCGCCAGGCGACACCGACTGCTCCTTCGCACGTCTGCTGACTCGTATTCGCGCTGTGCCGCGACGATACACACAGCACATCCGGTACGGCGGTCACCGCCCGACCACCTCAGCGGGCACGATGTGGACCGAAAACATAAGGTGACTCGGTTCTACGGCGGATCGCACAGTGCTGGATCGAGGACGCCGTGAATGAGAACGCGGTGATTGAGGCGACATCCCAAAAAAGCGGCTCGTGCCGCAGGCCCATTCACACAAGACCATGCAGAACACACGGTGTGGACCTTCCCTTGCCGACCAGCCGGACCAGCCCCCTGGGCAGCGAAGACGAGTACTTGAACGCCATGCGGGTGCCCCTGCTCCACGACACCCTGCCCGCCACCCATCGGGCCATCGGGCCATCGGGCCATCGGGCTGATGCTCGTCCTCTTCGGCCGGCCGCTCTCCCGGATCGTCCAACTCCGCACCGATCAACTACGCGACGGTCCTGACGGGCTCCAAGTCAACTTCGGTAGGACTGGTTGAACGTGCCAGAACCGGCAGCAGCCGTGATCCGCGTTCGCCTCACGGCCCGCCGGGGGCTCAACACAACTGCGAACCGCTCCTCCCAGCTGCTGTTTCCCGGCTTCATGCCGGGTCGCCCGATGCACGTCTACGCCGTCGTGGGCATCCTCCGCACGATCGGCATCCGGCCCCTGGCCGTCCGTTCACGCGCCTGGCTGCAGATGGTCCGCGAGGCTCCGCCCTCCGTCCTCGCGAACGCCCTGGGCATCAGCGCCGCCACGGCGATGCGCTACGCGGAACGAGCCGGCACCGACTACCTCGCCTACCGTCGATCGCGAAGCGGTAGACCGTGGACTGCCCGACCTGGAAGCCGAGACGCTCATACAGCCGGTTCGCCGCCGCACGATCCGGTCGGGAGGTGAGATCAACCGTCCGGGCACCCGCTTCCCGGGCGAGCCGCAGGGCCTCCTGGATGAGAAGGCCCGCGACTCCCTGACCTTGCGCCACGCTGTCGACGACCACGTCTTCGACGCGGGCCCGCGAGCCGGACGGCAAGGGCAGCAGCACCAGCGTCAGGGTGCCGACGATCGCGTCAGGAGTGCGGGCGACGAGCACCGTGTTGGCATCACAGGCCACCATCCGGTCGAGCGCTTCGTGGTCGAGGGGCTTGGCGGTCGAAGACAACTGCGGAAGCAACCTGCCGAAAGCGTCGACGAGCTCCTGACTCGCCTCCCGGATGATCTCTACACGGATATCCATGCCAGGAGCCTCTCCGTCGACCGACACTGCACAGCCTCTCCAGCAGGACGGGTCGTTGCCGACCACTCACCCCCGACACATGGCCGTCCTTACCACCACGACTTTTCAGACCGGCCCCTCGCCGGCTACCCGTCAGCCGCCCCACCAGGGCCCACGACGGCTTGGCGCACGATCGGGCACGGATGCTCCTCGGACCCCGACGCCGGGACGCTCGGGATACCCGTTTGCCGGGTCACGATCGCCGCATCCGCGACGCACGCTCTGCGAGTACGCGCAGCACCGAGATCGATCTCATCCGTTCGGTGCCCGACATTTCACCCGTTCGGCCGCCTCGCTGGAACGGCTGGCCGACCGGGCCGCACGGTGCAGTGGACGCAACAAGCGCAGTTCAGCGCGTCACCACGACATGGCCGAGACGGAAACGTCGGAACCGTGATGTCTTTCCGCAGGTGCACCGACCAGTAGCCGCGCGAACACTCGGTGGCATCGCTGTGGTGCGCCCGACTGCGGTGCACCCGACTGCGGTGCGAGACAAGGTTTCCGCGGACCGCGCAGGACCGCCGGCCGTGCCCGTGCCCGTGACCTTTGCACGGAACCCGGTCGTGTCCCCGTGGGCGAAGCGAACGGAGAGAGCGATGCATGGACCGACCGAGGCCCGATCCGCCCAGCACAAGAACCCGGAAACGACGACAGGACGGCTGGGAGCCGCCGTCGTGGGGCTGGGAGGGGCGGTCGCGACCACCGCCGTGGCCGGGGTGGAACTGCTCAAGCTCGGCATCTGCGGACGGGACGGGTTGCCGCTGGCGTCGCGCACGGATCTCGTGCCCTACGAGGATCTGGTGTTCGGCGGCTGGGACATTTCGGCCGACGACCTGGCCAAGGCCGCTCACCTGCACCGCGTTCTGGAACCGGCCCAGATCGAGGCCGCCGCTGCCCGGCTGCAGCAGCTGCGGCCGTGGCCGGCGGTGGCGGACCCGGCCTACTGCCGCGCGGTGACCGGCGCCCATGTCGTGCCGTTCGACAGCCCGCGCGAACGCACGGAACGCATCCGGGAGGACCTGCGGCGTTTCCGGGACGAACAAGGCCTCGACGAGGTGGTCGTGGTCAACCTCGCCTCGACCGAGCGCCTGCCCGACACCACATCGCCCGCTCTCGCCTCGCCCGGGGCGTTCGAAGCGGCGCTGGACACGGGCGACGCGGCGATCACCCCCGCCATGCTCTACGCCTATGCCGCCCTGCGGGAGGGCATGGCGTACCTCAATTTCACCCCCAGCTGCGCGGCCGACGTGCCGGCACTGACACGCCTGGCCGAGCAGCAGGGCGTGCCGATCGCCGGCAAGGACGGCAAGACCGGGCAGACGATGGTGAAGACGGTGCTCGCCCCCGCTCTGCGCTCGCGGGCGCTGCGGGTGGAGGGCTGGTACTCCACCAACCTGCTGGGCAATCGCGACGGCCGGGCGTTGGAGGATCCCGACTCGATGGCCAGCAAGACGGCCACCAAGGAGTCGGTGCTGGACGCGGTGCTCGGCTACCCGGTGGAGGACCATCAGGTGCGCATCGAGTTCTACCGGCCGCGCGGCGACGAGAAGGAAGCGTGGGACAACGTCGACCTCGTCGGCTTTCTCGGCCGCCGCATGCAGATGAAGATCGACTTTCTGTGCCGGGATTCCGTCCTGGCCGCTCCGCTGGTGCTGGAGTTGATCCGGTTGCTGGCCGAGGCGCGGCGCCGCGGGGAGCGCGGAGTGCAGGAGCAGTTCGGATTCTTCTTCAAGGCCCCGATGACCGCCGACGGGAGCATCCCGGAACACGCCCTGCACCGCCAGGAGCAGGCCCTGCTGGACTGGCTGGACGGCAAGGGCCGGACCACGACGGGCGGACGGTCGTGACGCAGGCCGCTCCCCGTTCCGCGCGGCAGGACGGGCGAGTGCCGCGCGAAGCCCTGCGGGCGGTCGTTCCGCTGCTGCGTGAGATCGGCGATCTCAAGAGAGTCCGTACGGCCGGCAGCGGCGCTTCCATGGCGGAACGTTCCTTCTGCCGTTCGTGGGCGGAGCTGATGCGGGGCAGGGATCCCGACCGGGTCGCTGTGCGCGAATGCGCGGCCGCCGTGGCCGGCGCGCGTCTGGCGGGGATCGACGGCCCGGTGCTGCGACGGTGCGGGTTGACGGCCGGAGATGCGGTGGCCGTGCTGAAGCGGTCCGTCGCCCAGCACACGGACCGACTGGACCCGGTGACGGCCGGTCTGCTGGTCGAGGCGCTGCCCGACCTGGCGCTGGACCCGTGCAGCACGGATGCGGCTCCCGAGTTCGCGGCTGCGCTGTGCGCCCAGCCCCGGGCGGGTGCCACGTGTCCGGGACGACCGCGGCTGATGGTCGAGCCGCCTGAGAGCCACGGCGACCACTGCTGGGCGGTGGCGGTCTACGGGGTGCTGCTGGCCGAGTCCTTCGACGCCACTCCCGGCGACGTCTTCCTGCTCGGTCTGGCCCACCACCTGCACAACGCCGTGCTGCCCGACGCGGGCTTCGCCGGGGAGGAACTGCTGGGCCGGCACCTGCCCACGGTTCTCGCACGGCTGACGCGACAGCGACTCGCCGACCTGCCCGAGACTCTCACCGGGCGCGTGGAGCTGCTGCTCGCTCTGCGTGAGGGGGCCGACGCCCCGGCCGCACAAGCTTTCCACGCCGCCGACGTGCTCGACCGCGTGCTGCAGGTCCGCCACCACGCGCGAGCCGCCGCCTTCACCACCGAGCAGGCCCTGGAGGACTTGGACCTGGTCCACCCATGCGCGGTGTCCGGCTTCCACCGGGCGGTGCTGGACGCGGCGGAGACGGTGTGAGGGGCCCGGCGGACCACGCGGCGACCGGCAACGCGACAGCCGGCCCCGCGGCGGCCGAAGACCGGACGGCCGGCGGCGCTGCGGGGCCGGGCACGGCCGGCCTGGTCAGCCCTGGCAACGGGGCCCCGCTACGGGCCTGCGGTCCCGGGCTGCTGTCCGACGGCGAACGGCGCTGGCCCGTCGTGGCGGGCATCCCCTGGCTGCGCACCAGCCGCGAGGAACTGCGTCGGCGGGCGGTGCGCCGCATCGAAGAGGGCGATCCGGACGGTGCCGCGCTCGTCCTGCTCGCCGACACCGACGACTGGTGGGACGGCCCGGCCCCGTCCCTGGGCAATGTGCGTGCCGCGCTGAGGGCGGCCACCCTGCGCGAGGCAGTGACACTGCTGGGCATGGGCAGGGTCGGTGCGTACTTTCTGCACCGATGGAGCGATCCCACCTGGCTGGCTGTGCTCGCCCTGACCGCACGGCACTCCCCCGGTCGTCTGCCGGTGCTGGAACTGGCGTGCGGCACCGGGCACCTGCTGCGGGAACTGCAGCTGCGCGGGCACCGTGACGTGACCGGAATCGATGTGGTCTTCGCCAAACTGTGGCTGGCCCGTCGCTTCATCGTCCCCGGGGTACGGCTGGTGTGCGCCGACGTCACCGCGCCGTGGCCGCTGCGCCCCCCGGGCCGTCCCGCCTACGTGGCCTGCCACGACGCCCTGTACTTCCTGCCGCGCAAAGAGGAGGTGGTACGGCGCGCGCTGGCGTACGCCGGCGGTGGCGGCGTCGTCCTGGGCCACTGCCACAACTCCCTCGTGAACGGGCCGGCTGCCGGCCTCCCGCTGGATCCGGCCGGATGGCGCGCGCTGCTGCCGGGGGCGGTCTGCTACGACGACGCCGACCTGACCCGCGCCGCCCTGGAGGGGACGCCTCCCCGGTCGCGAGGAGCTGGGGAGCTGGCGGGCTGCGAGGCCATGGCCCTGGTGAGCATCCCGCCTCCGCCGCCCGTGTACGGTCCCCTCTCTCCCGACCGGCCCGTTCCCGGGCGGTCCCTGCGTCCTAACCCGCTGTACCGCGATGGTCTGCTGCGCTGGCCCGGGGAACGCTGGCGGGACGAGTACGGGCCCGCCGCCCGCGCTTACCTGCCCGACCACGTCGACCTCTCCCCCGCCCTGCTCGCCGATGCCCGGGCCGGACAGCTGACGCCGCAGGTGGCCGATATGGCCCGCCGCCGGGTGCTTCTGGACCTCCCGGAGCGATGGTGAACGCGGCAAACGGGCAGGCTGCTCCCGCCGCCGAGTGCCGATGGGCGGTCGCCGGCTGCGGCTGGGTGGCCCGGGACCACTTCCTGCCCGGACTGCTGGCGGCCGCCGACAGCAGGGCCGGCGGCCCGTCGCCCCGTCTCGTCGCCGTGACCGACGCCGATCCGGCGGCCGCCGCCCGGCTGGCGGGGCGGGGCCCCCGGGGCCCGGCCCCCCCCCCCCGCCCCCCCCCCCTGGCCGGGGACCCGCCCCCCGCGGGGGTGGTCGCGGCCCCCCCCCCCCCCCCCCCCCCCCCCCCCCCC
>NZ_JBHXQZ010000088.1:0-33652 GCF_042717095.1 Streptomyces sp. NPDC058632
GTACACGGCCGCGTTCAGCAGCGGCGTGGCCACCTGCCACAGCTGGCCGAGCTTGGCCTGGCTGTACTGCGCGGTCAGCTTCGCCCGGGAGAAGGTGAGGATGAAGTGCCGGCGCCCCCAGAGCTGACGGACGTACTCGACGAGCGACGGCCGGGCGCCGCTCACCGTCAGTCCGTACTTGGCGGCGAGCTCGGCCGCCGTGAGGCCGTCGTCGGGCGGCACGGGCGCGCCGACCGCGACCGGACCGTCATGCGTTGTCTCACTCACTGGTGGAAGCTTTCCCTCTTCGAGATGCCCGGCCCGTACGGACCGGGCATGTGCCGGAAGGCCTGGGTGCGGCCCCGATGGTCCCGGACACGAGCTTGTCAGATCACAGGGGGCCGGCCCAGCCGGGTCAGCCGCCACACCGTACGCCACTTCATGGGCCGGCGAGGACCGCAGGGGGTGGTCCAGCCCTCCCGGAAGCCGCCGAACCAGGCCTTGAGAGCCGGGCGCGAGGGTCTGCGGAGCAGGGTGAGCAGCATCCAGGCGCCCAGGTAGAGGGGGACCAGGGGCGCGGGAAGGTTGCGGCGGGCCAGCCAGACGCGGTTGCGGGCGACCATGCGGTGGTAGACCGCGTGCCGCGAGGGGACGGTGGTCGGGTGGTACAGCACCATGTCGGACCGGTAGTCGATCATCCAGCCGGCGTCGAGGGCCCGCCAGGCCAGGTCGGTCTCCTCGTGCGCGTAGAAGAACGCGTCGGGCAGGCAGCCGGCGTCGGCGAAGACCCGGGTGCGTACGGCGTTGGCGCCGCCGAGGAAGGTGGTCACCCTCGAGGATCGCATCGGGTCGGCGGCGCGCAGTCGGGGCACGTGGCGGCGCTGGGTGCTGCCGGTGTCCGGGTCGGCGATGCGGAAGCTGATGATGCCGAGCTCCGGGTCGGCGGCGAACGCCTGGCGGCACAGCTCGGCCGTGTCGTGGTGCGCCAGGAGGCCGTCGTCGTCGAGGAACAGCAGGATGTCGACGTCCTGGCCGTTCGGGCCGAACGCCTCGATGCCGACGTTGCGGCCACCGGGGATGCCGAGGTTCTCCGGCAGCTCGACGGTGCGCACGCCGTCGGGGACCTCCGGGACGGGCGAGCCGTTGCCGACGACGACGGCCCGGACCGGTTCGCCGTCCTGCTTGGCGACCGAGTCGAGCAGGGCGCGCAGCTCGTCGGGGCGGTTCCCCATGGTGATGATCACCGCGCCGACCTTGAGGGAGGATCCCACAGCGGTCACCTCAGCCTGCTGGAGGCGAGGACGGACACCAGGTGCAGCAGCGTCTGCAGCAAGGCTATCCCGGCGAGGACGGCGGTGCCCAGGCGGGTGAAGAACAGGTCGCCCCGGGCTGCGTCGAGGATCGCGAGGAGCAGGATCAGCAGGGATGCCTCGATGCCGAGGATCAGCCGGTGGAACTTCAGGGCTCCGGCGGCCCGGCGGGCCAGCGCCATGCCGGAGGAGCGCGGCTCGGCGGCGGCCTCCTTGACCGGCGGGAGGCCGCCCTGGTGCCGGGCCACGCCGACCAGGTCGGTCTCGGCCTTGATCAGGATGGCGCCGAGGGCGGCCAGGGTGCCGAGGAAGGCCCAGAGCCAGTCGATGCGTCCGGTGCCCCACAGGTCGGCGGCGCGCAGGCCGAGCCCGACGAGGACGGCCGCGTCGCACAGGTAGGCGCCCACCCGGTCCAGGTAGACCCCGCTGAGCGAGAACTGCTGCTTCCAGCGGGCGACCTCGCCGTCCACGCAGTCGAGCAGCAGGTACAGCTGCACCATGACCACGCCGAGGACCGCGCCCGTGATCCCCGGCACCAGCAGGGCCGGGGCGGCGAGGACGCCGAAGACGGTCATCAGATACGTGAGCTGGTTGGGCGTGACCCTGGTGTTCACCAGGTAGCGGTCCACCCGCAGGGACACCTCACGCATGTAGAGGCGTCCCATCCAGTGCTCACCGCTGCGCCGGTCCTTCACCCCCGCGGGGTGGACGACCGGACGGAGTTCAGCTACCGATGGCCTTGACATAGTCGGCGTAGGTGTCCTTGATCTGTTCGGTCTTCAGGTCGAGATGCTCGAGGATCGTGTAGCGGCCGGGACGGGTCTCGGGGGCGAATTCGACGACTTTGACGAACTCCTCCGCCGTGAAGCCGATCTCTTCCGGCAGTACCGGGAGTCCGTGCCGGCGCAGCACTTCGGCCATGTACGCCGACTCGTCGTGCGCGCCGCGCAGGTACATGGCGAAGGCCGCGCCCAGGCCGCACTGCTCTCCGTGGGCGGCGGCCCGCTTGGGGTAGAGCAGGTCGAAGGCGTGGTTGATCTCGTGGCAGGCCCCGGAGGACGGCCGCGAGTCGCCGGACACCGACATGGCGATGCCGCTGAGGACCAGTGCCTCGGCGAGCACCTGGAGGAAGTCGTTGTCGCCGATCCCTCCGGGGTGGCGCAGCACGGACTCGCCGGCCTGCCGGGCCATGGCCGCGGCGAGCCCGTCGATCCGCTCGCCCTTGACCCGGTGGGCCAGTTCCCAGTCCGCGATGGCGGAGACGTTGGAGACGGCGTCGCCGATACCGGCGCGTACGAAGCGCACCGGGGCGTCCCGGATGATGTCGAGGTCGATGACGACCGCGATCGGGTTCGGCACGCCGTAGGAGCCGCGGCCGGCGTCGTTGTCGAGGGTGGCGACGGGCGAGCACAGGCCGTCGTGCGCGAGGTTCGTCGGTACGGCGACCAGAGGGAGGCCGACGCGTGCCGCGGCGAACTTGGCGCAGTCGATGATCTTGCCGCCGCCGAGTCCGACGATCGCGTCGTAGTGGCCGGCCTTTATGGCGCCGGCCAGCCGGACCGCGTCGTCGAGGGTGCCGCCGCCGACCTCGTACCAGGTGGCGCCGGGCAGCGACGGGGAGAGCCGCTCGCGCAGTCCGGCGCCGGAGCCGCCGCTGACGGCGACGGCGAGGCGGCCCGACTGTGCGATGCGCTCGTCGGCGAGGACCCCGGCCAGGTCGTCGAGGGCACCGGGGCGGATGTCGACGACGAGCGGGGAGGGGATGAGCCGGGTCAGTACTGGCATGCGATCTCCCGTCCACGGGCGAGATCGTCGTGGTTGTCGATCTCCACCCAGTCGAGGTCGCCGATCGGCGCCACGTCGATCCGGAAGCCGCGGTTCACCAGTTCCTGGTAGCCGTGCTCGTAGAACTGCTGCGGGTCGGTCTCCCACACGGTCTTGAGCGCGTCGGCCAGCGCGGGGGCGGCGTCGCCCTCGATGAGGGTGACACCGATGTACTCGCCGGTGGCCTCGGCGGGGTCCATCAGCTTGGTGATCGTCGTCATCCCCTTCACGGGGTCGACGACGACCTTCATCTCCTCGTCGGCGAGCTGCTTGACCGTGTCGAGGGCGAGGATGATCCTCTTGCCGTCGCCGCGGGCGGCGAGGAGCGTCTTCTCGACGGAGACCGGGTGCACGGTGTCGCCGTTGGCGAGGATCACGCCGTCCTTGAGGGCGTCACGACCGCACCACAGGGAGTAGGCGTTGTTCCACTCCTCGGCCTTGTCGTTGTCGATCAGGGTGAGCTCGAGCCCGTACTTCTGCTCCAGGGCCGCCTTGCGCTCGTACACGGCCTCCTTGCGGTAGCCGACGATGACGGCGGCCTCGGTCAGGCCGATCTCGGCGAAGTTGCCGAGGGTGAGGTCCAGGACCGTCGGTTCGCCCTCTATGCCCGCGGGCCCCACCGGCACCAGCGCCTTGGGCAGGGTGTCGGTGTAGGGGCGCAGACGCCGTCCGGCGCCGGCCGCCAGCACGAGGCCGATCATGCGGGTTCTCCTTCATCGTGTACGGCGGGTGCGCCGCCGCGGTGGGCGGCCACCCAGAAGCGGATGCTCTCGAAGAGCACCAGCAGGGCCACGGCCACGGCGAGCACCGTGAGCGCGACGGTGAACTGCGAGGCGGTGAGCAGGGCGGCCAGGACGACGACCGCCAGGGTGCGGCCTTCGTGCCCACCGATCGCCCGCACCAGCCAGGGCGGGGGCGCGCCCGCGCCGCCGCGGATGCGGTAGACCGTGTCGTAGTGATGGTAGGCGACGGCGGCCACCAGACCGTAGGCCGCCGGCAGCGCTCCGTTCACCTCGGCGCCCGCCGCCAGTGCCAGGACGGTGCCGTACTCGGCGGCACGCAGGAACGGCGGGACCAGCCAGTCGAGGGGGCCCTTGAGGGGGCGGGCGACGGCCAGGGCGGAGGTCAGGACGTACAGGAGGGCGGCCAGTACGGGCCACGGTCCGCCGAAGCCGGTCAGCACGGCCGTGGCGGTGACGGCGGCACCGCCGAGCAGGGCGACGGCGGGGGCGGTGAAGCCGGGCAGGCGTCGCGCGGTGGCCTTCAGCGCCCCGGCGAGGCGTTCGGCGAGCGGTCCGCTGTCGGTGAGGTCCGCGAGGGCGCGCGCCGCGCGGTCGGTCCTGCGGGCCTTGCGGGTCAGGGAGCGCAGGACGCGGCCGGCCGTGGTGTACGTCGCCGCGAAGGCGCAGCCGATCAGCAGGGCGCAGAAGGTGATACGGGGGGTCGTGAGGGCCGTGAGGACCGCGATCATCGCCCAGCGCTCGCCGATCGGGAGGACGATCATGCGGCGTACCCAGACCGTCCAGCCGACGCTGTCGAGTCTGTCGGAGAGGGCGGCGGTGGGGCTGGTGTTGGCGGTGGCGGCCGTACTGTCGGCGTTCGCCTCGTTGAAGGAGAAGTCCACGACGTGCCGGCAGGTCTGCAGGACCATCGCGCCGAGGGCGAGGGCCCATACGTCGTCACCGCCGCGGGCCGCGCCGAGGGCGAGGCCCGCGTAGTAGGCGTACTCCTTGGCGCGGTCGAAGGTGGCGTCGAGCCAGGCGCCGAGGGTGGAGTACTGCAGGGAGTAGCGGGCGAGCTGTCCGTCGGTGCAGTCCAGCACGAAGGAGGCGAGGAGCAGGACACCGGCGGCGACGAAGCCCGGACGGGTTCCGGTGGCGGCGCAGCCGGCCGCTATGAGCGCGGTGACCAGGGAGGCGGTGGTGACCTGGTTGGGGGTCAGGCCGCGCCGGGCGCACCAGCGGGCGATGTAGCGGGAGTACGGGCTGATGCAGTAGGTGGTGAAGAAGCCGTCGCGGGCCTTGACGGCCGACTTCAGCCGGACGGCCTCGTCGTCGACGGCGGCGACGGCCTGCCGGGCCTCGTTGCGGGCCTGCGGGTCGTCGGGGACGGTGGCGACGAGGCTGCCGAGGTCGGGGCGGTGCGGGTCGCTGCCGTCGGCGCCCAGGGCGGTGACGATGCGGTCGGTGAGGGTGGTTCCGGCGGGCGCCGGGGTGCCGCCGGAGGCGGTCTCATCGGTCCTGCCGGTCGCGGGCTCGGCGGTGGCAGCGGGCTCGGGGACCGCGGCGCTCTCGCGGGTCATCGCGCGGGCAAGGGCCGGGCGGGCGGCCGGCTGGGCGGTGACGGCACCGGGGATCGCGGCGAGCGGGAAGCGGGGGTCGGTGAGGCCGAGACGCAGTGCGTGCTCGTGGCCCACGAACCGGGCGTCGACGACGGCGACCCGCTGACCGGCCGGCACCTCGGCGAGCAGGGCCTCGGCCGCCGCGGTGCCGGCCGCGATCCGCACGTCGAAGCCGAGGGAACGCAGGTCCGTCTCGAGCGACGAACCCGGAACCGGCTGACCGGTGAGGATGGCGGTCGACAACCGAATCTCACTTCCTGGATGCCGACGCGTCCACGCCGGTCGTGTACATGGTGGGGGGCGGCCGTACGGGGCCCCCGGGCGGCATGTCGGCTGAGGTTAGCGGATGTTCCTGAACCCGTGTTCACCGCCCGTTCGACGGTTGGATCGTTGTGGTTTCACCTGCGTCCCTGCCGCGATCATCATCGGGGATAGCGGGGCCGGCCCACAAACCGCGCACCCAGAAGGGGCATCGAGGCAAATACAGGGCATTGCCCCGGCACCGCTCCACCAGGCGCCGGGCGGGCCGCACCAGCGTTGGGGACGGCTGCCGCGAGACGCGTACGAGGCGGGCCGCGACCGCTGCCGGGGAGCGGGTAGTCAACCTCTGACCAGCGCATTGTCCGCAGACGAGGTCCGCGGGCAGCCCGGTGGGGATCCCGGGCTGCCGGACCTTCGCCGTATCGCCGGGGAGGGCGAGTGCGCTCCCGCGCCGGGCGCCGCGACGGCGGGCGCTCCACGTTCCCCGCGCCGGGGGTCGCGCACGGCAGGACCGGTGTGGATCTCGTCACGGAGGCCACGCCCCGCGCCCCGGCACATGCGCACGGCGAGAACGGGCCGACGCCGGGCGGCGCCCGCGTCCCTGACTCGCCCGCGGCGCCGACCGGGCCGCCCAGGGATGCCCGCACCACCCGAGCACGTCTGACCTGCACACCGTTTACGCAGGTCAGAGCACATGACAACGGTGTTCAGTGCCGCGTTGCCGGATGCCCCCGGCCCGTAGTTCACTGTGATCCGGACGAGTCCGGGAAGGACGGCTTTCATGGGGGCTGGGCACGATCACGGGCACGCGCACGGCGCGCCCGCCGGCGGTACGGCGAGCGCGGCGTACCGCGGCAGGCTGCGGGCGGCGCTGGCGATCACGCTCGTCGTCATGGTCGTCGAGATCATCGGCGGTGTGCTGGCCGATTCGCTCGCCCTGGTCGCCGACGCGGCTCATATGGCGACGGACGCGCTGGGGCTCGGCATGGCGCTGCTGGCGATCCACTTCGCGAACCGCCCGCCGAGTGAGCGCCGCACCTTCGGCTACGCCCGCGCGGAGATACTCGCCGCGCTCGCGAACTGCCTGCTGCTGCTCGGGGTGGGCGGCTATGTGCTGTACGAGGCGGTCCAGCGGTTCATCACGCCGGCCGGCACCGAGGGCGGTCTGACGCTGGTCTTCGGCGCGATCGGTCTGGTCGCCAACATGGTGTCGCTGACGCTGCTGATGAGCGGGCAGAAGGAGAGCCTGAACGTGCGCGGGGCGTTCCTGGAGGTGGCCGCCGACGCGCTCGGCTCGGTCGCGGTGATCGTCTCGGCGCTGGTCGTCGTGGCGACCGGCTGGATGGCCGCCGACCCGATCGCCTCCCTCGTGATCGCCGTACTGATCGTGCCCCGCACCTTCAAGCTGCTGCGCGAGACCCTGGACGTCCTGCTGGAGGCGGCGCCCAAGGGCGTGGACATGGTCCAGGTCCGGGCGCACATCCTGGGCACGCAAGGCGTCGAGGACGTGCACGACCTGCACGCCTGGACCATCACCTCGGGCATGCCGGTGCTGTCCGCGCACGTGGTCGTCAGCTCCGAGGCGCTCGGTGCCCTCGGGCACGAGAAGATGCTGCACGAACTGCAGAGCTGTCTGGGCGACCACTTCGACGTGGAGCACTGCACCTTCCAGCTGGAACCGCGCGGCCACGCGGAGCACGAGGCGCGGCTCTGTCACTGAGACGGCACCGGGCCGCGGGTGCCGTCCCGGTGCCGTGGGGTGACGTGGCGACGACGGGGTGCGGGGCACGGCTGGGGTGGGAGGCGCCGCTGGGGCGTGAGCGTGGCGTCCATGCGCCGGGGGGAGCATCCTTCCGCCCCCGTACCCGGGCCCTTTCGTCCATGGCGCCCCGCTTCTCGCGGTTCTCCCGGCGTCGGTCCGGGCAGGTCGTCCTCGGGGGCCCCTCTTACCGGTGTCCGTCCGCGCCGGCCATGGGCCGGACCGTCCGCGGGACATGCGGGCGGTGCGGGGAGTGCCGGGAGTGCCGGATTCGTGCGGCAGACTTGGGGCGCGAAGACCGAGTGAAGGATGGGTATGCCGATCACACCTGCCACCGCGACGCACAGCCCGTCGGGCCCTGCCGCCGAGGCGATTCTGCTGGAGCTGGTCGACGAAGCCGGCGTGACGATCGGTACCGCGGAGAAGCTGGCCGCCCATCAGCCCCCGGGGCGGCTGCACCGGGCGTTCTCGGTGTTCCTGTTCGACGAGCGGGGGCGGCTGCTGATCCAGCAGCGGGCGCTGGGCAAGTACCACTCCCCCGGTGTGTGGTCCAACACGTGCTGCGGGCACCCCTACCCCGGTGAGGCGCCGTTCGCGGCGGCGGCCCGGCGGACCTTCGAGGAGCTGGGGCTGTCCCCGTCGCTGCTCGCCGAGGCGGGCACGGTGCGCTACAACCACCCGGACCCGGCCTCCGGTCTGGTCGAGCAGGAGTACAACCACCTGTTCGTCGGCATGGTGCAGGCGCCGCTGCGGGCGGATCCCGAGGAGGTGGCGTCCACGGCGTTCGTGACCCCGGACGAGCTGGCCCGGCGGCATGCCGGGGACACCTTCTCCGCGTGGTTCATGACCGTGCTGGACGCGGTCCGCCCGGCGGTCCGGGAGCTGACGGGACCGTCGGCGGGCTGGTGACCGTGCGCGGAGCCGGTCGCCGACCCGCGTGCGCGTCGGGGAGGCCGGGTCCGGGCCCGGGCGGTGCGGGCCGTCAGATCTGCGCGGGCTTGAGCGGCAGGGCGGCCCAGATCACCTTGCCGCCGCTCGCGGTGTGCTCGACGTCGCACATGCCGTTCGCCTCGCGGGTGATCTCGAACACCAGGAGCAGTCCGCGGCCGCCGGTGCGGCCGTGGTCGGCCTCCATAGCGGTCGGGCGGTAGGGGTGGTTGTCCTCCACGGACACCCGCACCCACTCGGCTCCGACGGCGACCTCGACGGCGAGCGTCGGGGAGAGCAGGGCCGCGTGCCGTACGGCGTTGGTGACCAGTTCCGACACGATCAGCAGCAGGCCCTGCACCACCTCGTCGGCGACCGGCACCCCCTGGCGCAGCAGCAGGTCCCGTACGGCATGGCGCGCCTGCGGGACCGAGGCGTCGACGGCGGGGGCGGTGAACCGCCAGACGCCTTCGTACGGCAGCGGCGCCGGTTGGGGTGTCGCGCTCTTCGCCCCGGTGGGTCCGTCCCCGTCCTGTGGGCGTGGGCCGGGCCCTCGCCCTTGGTCGTCCATCGTCCGGTCGCCACCCTCACGCTCGATTGTCACCACACGTCGAGTGTTGGTAACCATGCGCGCCCCACCGAAGCCCTGAACAGAAGTCAGCGGATATCGAGCGTTTCCGACCGTTGGCGTATGCCACCGTCGCTTGCGGCACTGCTTCTGTCCGCCCCGTGTCGTATCGGCGAACTATTCGGGTTGTACGGGTTTGGCATTCGGTCCGGTGTCCTCCGGGCCCGTCAGCCGGTCGGAGACCATGCCCACGATCCTGCGCCCGCCGTAGCCGGTGGAGATCAGCCCGAGCCCGTCGAAGAGCAGGGCGAGTGAGAGGAAGGTGCCGATCACGTACTGGCTGCTGCTCGGCCAGGTGGCCAGGACCAGGATGCCGAGGAGGAGGCCGAGGACGCCCTGCAGGAGCGTCACACCGAACTGCGGCCCGCGGACCACCATGCTCCCCACCATGCGGAACAGTCCGCCGGTGAGGAACAGCAGCGCGGCGAACATGGTCAGCGCCTCGGCCGCCGCCTCCGGTGTGCGCAGGACCACCACGCCGGCCGCGATGTTCAGCGCCGCGACGATCACGGCGAGCCAGAAGAAGTTGGTGTGCCGGGCCTGGACCGCGTGCAGCAGCGAGACCACGCCGCCGATCAGCAGCAGCCAGCCGAACAGCACCATCGTCGTCAGCGTGGCGACCGCGGTGTGGACGAGACCGATGAGGCCGGCGACGACCAGGATCACGCCGAGCGCGGCGAGCAGGCCGAAGCCGCTCTTCAGTTTGGCCGCCTCGCCACGCGGTTTGGTGGATTTGGCCATGACTGCCTCCTCATTGTCCGTTCTCTCTCCTTCTCCCCTGCCCCGGTGTCGCGTAACGCCTCACACGCTCCTGCCGATCAGCGCCGCGACCGGGGCGGATAACATCCGGCGCATGGAGCCGCAGCTGTCGCACAGCGTCACCGACTCGGTCGCCACGGTCGTCATCCGCCACCCGGCCAGGCGCAACGCCATGACGACCGCGATGTGGCGCGCGCTGCCGCCGCTGCTCGACGCGCTGGCCGACGACGCCGGGGTGCGGGCGCTGGTGCTCACCGGCGAGGGCGAAACATTCTGCGCCGGTGCGGACATCTCCACGCTCAAGGGGTCGCCGCAGGAGGCGCAGCGGCTCGCCGTGGCGGCCGAGGAATCGCTCGCCGCGTTCCCCAAGCCGACGCTCGCGGCGGTCCGGGGCCACTGCGTCGGCGGCGGGGCACAGCTGGCGGCCGCCTGCGATCTGCGGTTCGCGCAGGAGGGGGCGGTGTTCGGCGTGACCCCGGCCCGGCTCGGGATCGTCTACCCGGCCTCCTCCACCAGGCGGCTGGTGTCGCTGGTGGGGCCGTCCGCCGCCAAGTACCTGCTGTTCTCCGGCGAGTTGATCGACACCGCGCGGGCGCTGCGTACGGGACTGGTCGACGAGGTGCTGCCCGCGGACGGGCTGGACCGGCGGATCGCGGAGTTCACCGGGATCCTGGTCTCGCGTTCGCAGCTGACACAGGCCGCGGCGAAGGAGTTCGCGAACGGGCGCACCGACCGTGACGCCCACTGGAGCGGCCAGGCGCAGGGCAACGGCGACACGGCGGAGGGGGTCGCCGCCTTCCTCGAACGCAGGCCGCCCCGGTTCGGCTGGAACCTGCCGGGGCGCCGGTAGGACACGGCGTTCGCGACGGGCAGGCATGTTGGAGCGTTGACGAGGTACCAGTAGGTCACCGTCCGTTCCGGCCCGGGACGGACGGGAAACCGAAGGAGGAGATCGTTTTGCGTGCCATCGCGGATGTTCTGCGTCAGATCGGCGGCGCCGCTGCCACCGTCGTCACCCTGCCGTTCCGGGCGCTGGCCCGGCTGTTCGGGGGCGCCTCGTCGGCGGGGCGGGGCCGACGCGCCTGACCCGGCGCGCCCCGGACTCCGCGAGTCGGCGCCCTGATCCCCGATTGCCGTCGTCACCTGCCACAATTGCCGCGCAACCTCAGCGAAGAAGGCGGTACGGGATCGTGACGACACCCCTCCAAGGGTCCATCGAAGGCAGGATCGCCGGGGAGCTCGGCGTACAGGAGCGGCAGGTGAGGGCCGCCGTGGAACTGCTCGACGGCGGTTCGACGGTGCCCTTCATCGCCCGCTACCGCAAGGAAGCCACCGAGATGCTCGACGACGCGCAGCTGCGCACGCTCGAGGAGCGGCTGCGCTACCTGCGGGAGCTCGAGGAGCGTCGTACGGCGATCCTGGACTCGGTGCGCGAGCAGGGCAAGCTCACCGAGGAGCTGGAGGCGCGGATCCGGGGCGCGGAGACCAAGGCGCGCCTGGAGGACATCTATCTGCCGTACAAGCCGAAGCGGCGTACCAAGGCGCAGATCGCGCGCGAGGCGGGGCTCGAGCCGCTGGCGGACGGGCTGCTCGGTGATCCGGGCGTCGAGCCCCTCGCCGCGGCCGCCGCGTTCGTGAACGCCGACCGGGGTGTCGCCGATCCGCAGGCCGCCCTGGACGGCGCGCGGGCCATCCTCACCGAGCGGTTCTCGGAGGACGCGGACCTGATCGGCGAGCTGCGGGAGCGCATGTGGGTGCGCGGGCGGCTCGTCGCCAAGGTGCGCGACGGCAAGGAGGAGGCGGGCGCCAAGTTCTCCGACTACTTCGACTTCGCCGAGCCGTTCACCGAGCTGCCCTCGCACCGGATCCTGGCGATGCTGCGCGGCGAGAAGGAGGAGGTCCTGGACCTCGTCCTGGAGCCGGAGGAGGCCACGGAGGGCCCGTCCTCGTACGAGGGCACGGTGGCCCACCGGTTCGGGATCGGCGACCGGGGCCGCCCGGCCGACAAGTGGCTGCTGGACACGGTCCGCTGGGCGTGGCGCACGCGCATCCTGGTGCATCTCGGGATCGACCTGCGACTGAGGCTGCGTACGGCGGCCGAGGACGAGGCGGTGCGGGTGTTCGCGGCGAATCTGCGCGACCTGCTGCTCGCCGCTCCGGCCGGCACCCGCGCGACCCTCGGTCTCGACCCCGGCTTCCGTACGGGGGTGAAGGTCGCCGTGGTGGACGCGACGGGCAAGGTCGTCGCCACCGACGTGATCCACCCGCACGTCCCGGCCAACCGGTGGGACGAGTCGATCGCCAGACTGGCCCGGCTCGCGAAGGAGCACGCCGTCGAGCTGATCGCGATCGGCAACGGTACGGCGTCCCGCGAGACCGACAGGCTGGCCGGCGATCTCATCACCCGTCATCCCGAGCTGAAGCTGACGAAGGTGATGGTGTCCGAGGCGGGCGCCTCGGTGTACTCGGCGTCCGCGTTCGCCTCGCAGGAGCTGCCGGACATGGACGTGTCGCTGCGCGGGGCGGTGTCGATCGCGCGCCGCCTCCAGGACCCGCTGGCGGAGCTGGTGAAGATCGACCCGAAGTCGATCGGCGTCGGCCAGTACCAGCACGACCTGTCCGAGGTGAAGCTGTCGCGTTCGCTGGACGCGGTGGTGGAGGACTGTGTCAACGGCGTGGGAGTGGACGTCAACACGGCGTCCGCACCACTGCTCGCCCGGGTCTCCGGCATCACCTCCGGGCTCGCCGAGAACATCGTGTCCCACCGGGACGACAACGGGCCGTTCGGGTCCCGCGGCGAGCTGAAGAAGGTGCCGAGGCTCGGTCCCAAGGCGTACGAGCAGTGCGCGGGCTTCCTGCGGATCCGCGGCGGCGACCCGCTGGACGCCTCCAGCGTGCACCCGGAGGCCTATCCGGTGGTCCGGCGCATGGTGCAGAAGTCCGGCGGGGAGGTCGCCTCCCTGGTCGGCAACACGGGGGTGCTGCGCTCGCTGAGGCCGCAGGACTTCGTGGACGAGAAGTTCGGTCTGCCGACCGTCTCGGACATCCTCAAGGAGTTGGAGAAGCCGGGGCGCGACCCGCGGCCCGCCTTCAGGACCGCCGCCTTCAAGGAGGGCGTGGAGAAGATCTCCGACCTCTCCTCCGGGATGATCCTGGAGGGTGTGGTGACGAACGTGGCGGCCTTCGGCGCCTTCGTCGACATCGGCGTCCACCAGGACGGCCTGGTGCACGTCTCCGCCATGTCGAAGACGTTCGTCAAGGACCCGCGGGACGTGGTGAAGCCGGGCGACATCGTCAAGGTGAAGGTCCTCGACATCGACATTCCGCGCAAGCGGGTCTCGCTGACCCTGCGGCTGGACGACGAGGCGGCGGAGCAGACCGAGGCGGCTCCCGGCGGGCGCCGGCAGCGCGGCGGCGGGCGCCCCCCGCAGCAGCGCCAGGGGCAGGGGCAGGGGCAGGGGCAGGGGCAGGTCCGCGGTGGGGGCGGTCGCGGAAACGGCGGCGCGCGTCAGGCACCCGCACCGGCGAACAGCGCGATGGCCGACGCTTTGCGCCGGGCGGGGCTGGCCGACCCGAAGAAGGGCAAGCGCTAGGCCTGTCCGGCGGGTCATGCCGAAGACGTGGGGTCCGGCACGCCCGTCCGCGGCGTTGTCGTCGGTCGCCGGCTCCCCCGGGCCCCCGGCTCCGCCCGAGCAGGGAGGGACCCCCCTCGCGTCGGCGCCCTCCTCCGCCCTGCGGCCGAACGCACCGGACCCCACTCGCCCCGGCCGGACGGACACCGCCGATCGCCTCCGACCCGATCCGCCGGACCGGCCCCAGGCCCTGGACAGACCCTGAGCCCTGCGTCGACCGACGGCCCGGTTCCTCCGCTGCGTGCGAGGGGCCGGGCGTCGGGCTGTTCGGCGGCGGCCCGACCCGGCGCCGGATCAGGCCCGGACCGCACCCGGTCGGTGCCCGGTCAGGCCTCGTCCGTACCCGGTCAGTGTTCGGTGACCTTGCCGTCGGCCACTTCCAGGCGGCGGGTGACGTGGACCGCGTCGAGCATGCGCCGGTCGTGGGTGACGAGGAGGAGGGTGCCTTCGTAGGAGTCGAGGGCCGACTCCAGCTGCTCGATGGCGGGCAGGTCGAGGTGGTTGGTCGGCTCGTCGAGGACGAGGAGGTTGACACCCCGGCCCTGGAGGAGGGCGAGGGCGGCGCGGGTGCGTTCGCCCGGGGAGAGGGTGACCGCCGGACGCATCACGTGGTCCGCCTTGAGTCCGAACTTGGCCAGCAGGGTACGGATCTCGGCCGGTTCGGTGTCCGGGATCCCGGCGCGGAAGGCGTCGAGCAGGGCCTCGGTGCCGTGGAACAGCGCGCGGGCCTGGTCGACCTCCCCGAGCAGCACGCCCGAGCCCAGCGCGGCATGCCCGGCGTCGACCGGGACGCGGCCCAGCAGGGCGCCCAGCAGGGTGGACTTCCCGGCGCCGTTGGCGCCCGTGACGGCGACCCGGTCCGCCCAGTCGATCTGCAGGGTGACCGGCCCGAGCACGAAGTCGCCGCGCCGCACCTCGGCGTCCCGCAGCGTCGCCACCACCGCGCCGGAGCGCGGGGCCGCCGCGATCTCCATGCGCAGCTCCCATTCCTTGCGCGGCTCCTCGACCGTATCGAGGCGTTCGATCATGCGCTGGGTCTGGCGGGCCTTGGCGGCCTGCTTCTCGCTGGCCTCGCTGCGGAACTTGCGGCCGATCTTGTCGTTGTCGTTGCCCGCCTTGCGACGTGCGTTCTTCACGCCCTTGTCCATCCAGGACCGCTGCGTCTGGGCCCGGTCCTGGAGCGCGGACCTCTTGTCGGCGTACTCCTCGTACTCGTCGCGGGCGTGCCGACGGGCCACCTCCCGTTCCTCCAGGTAGGCCGCGTAGCCGCCGCCGTAGAGGTTGATCTGCCGCTGGGCGAGGTCGAGTTCGAGGACCTTGGTGACGGTGCGCGTGAGGAACTCGCGGTCGTGGCTGACCACGACCGTGCCGGCGCGCAGTCCGCCGACGAAGCGTTCGAGTCGCTCCAGGCCGTCCAGGTCGAGGTCGTTGGTCGGCTCGTCGAGGAGGAAGACGTCGTAGCGGGACAGGAGGAGGGAGGCGAGGCCGACGCGGGCCGCCTGGCCGCCGGACAGGGCGGTCATCGGCTGGTCCTGGCCGACGGTCAGCCCGAGCGACGCGGTGACCTCCTCGGCGCGTTCGTCGAGGTCGGCGCCGCCCAGGGCCAGCCAGCGCTCCAGGGCGTCCGCGTACGCGTCGTCGGCGCCGGGCGCCCCGTCGACCAGGGCCTGTGTCGCCTCGTCCATCGTCCGCTGGGCCTCGGCGACGCCGGTGCGACGGGCCAGGAAGTCCCGGACGCTCTCGCCGGGCCGGCGCTCCGGCTCCTGCGGGAGGTGGCCGACACTCGCCGTGGGCGGGGAGAGCCGCAGCTCGCCCTCCTCCGGCGCGGTGAGTCCGGCGAGCAGGCGCAGCAGTGTGGACTTGCCGGCACCGTTGGCACCGACCAGGCCGATCACGTCGCCGGGGGCGACCACGAGGTCGAGGCCGCTGAACAGGGGGCGGTCGCCATGGCCGGCGGAGAGGTTCTTGGCGACGAGGGTGGCAGTCATCAGACCGTCGATCCTAGCCTTCGCGCGTCACCCCTCGGGCACCCGGTTTCCGGCGCTCCCGCGACCGTCGCGCTTCCCCGGACGGCTCCGCGTGCGTCTCCCCCGTACGCGCTCCCCGGCCCCGGCCGGCCCCCGGCCCTCACCGCCGTACCGCCGTCGTCAGGACCGCCCCGGCGGCGCGGGCCACCAGGTAGGACTCCCCCTTGACCGTCCTCGGATCCAGGGGGATGCGGTGGCGGCCCGGTTCCAGGACGCCGTCGAAGACGTCGCGGGTGTGGGTGCGGGCGAGGCGGTCGACGCGGTACGCGGTGAGTTGCACCCGGCACGACGCGGTGACCTCGACCTCCGCGTCGGCACCCGCCGAAGCCGAGGAGGCGGGGGCGGTCAGCACGGTCAGGCGGCGCTGTTCGGGCGGGCTGCGGTCCAGGGCGTGCTCGGTCTGGGCGACGAGCAGCGGGACGATCGGGGCGTGGCCGTCGACGCAGGGCACGTCGACGCCGGCGGCGGCGAAGGCGGCGCGCACGGCGGCACGTTCGGCGGGGCCGACCGACCGGTCGAAGACGACGGCGGCGTAGCCGCGCAGTTCGTCGGCGGGGACGCCGTCGGCGTCGTGGGCGATGTCGGCGCCGACGCCGACGGTGCGCAGGGCCGCGGCGAGCCTGGCCGGCAGGGCGACGCGGGCGCCGATCAGCAGGACGCGGCGGCGGGTGCCCGGGGCGCCGTCGGCCAGCAGGGCGGCGAGGGCCGTGCGGTAGTCGGCGCCGCGGAAGCGGAACGGTCCCAGACCGTGATACCCGTTGCGTTCCAGGTCGGCGTGTTCATCGGTCTGCCAGGCGAAGTCCCGCCAGATGTAGTCCTCGCCGTCCCGCTCGATGGCGGTGGTCACCGCACCACAGCCGAGGTCCTCGCAGTCGGGGCAGCCGTAGACGATGTACCGGCCGGACGGCAGCGGTGCCTCGGTCTCGAGGAGCAGGCTGCGGACCTGGGCGGTGAAGATGGCGGGCGGGACGTCGGAGGCGAGCGGGGAGACGGCGTCGAGGTCACAGAGGCGGAACAGCAGCGGGCGTCCGTCGACGACGAAGTCGACGAAGTCCCGGTGGACCTGGTGGTCGCCGCCGGGGAGGAGTCCACCGGCACGGATCGCCGGTGTCAGGCCGAAGGTCGCGTACTCGGCAGACATGCTGTGAGTATTCCCGCAGCGGGACGGATCTGAGCACGGCATGACATATTCCGCTAACGTCCCCGCATGGAAACCGGACCGGTCTTCGATGTCCGTGTGATCGGCGGCGGGGTCGTCGGGCTGACGACGGCCGTCGTCCTCGCCGAGCGGGGCGCACGGGTACGGCTGTGGACGCGCGACCCGGTCGAGCGGACCACCTCGGCGGTTGCCGGGGCCCTGTGGTGGCCGTACCGGATCGAGCCGGTGGCGTCGGCGCACGCGTGGGCGCTGCGTTCGCTGGACGTGTACGAGAAGCTGGCGGCGCGGCCGGAGGTCACCGGCGTACGGATGGTCGAAGGGGTACTGGGCGGGACCACGCTGGACGAGGTCGGCGCCTGGGCCGCCGCGCGGCTGCCGGGGCTGCGGGTGTCGAGCACCGGGGAGCACCCGTCGGGGCCGGGTGTGTGGGCCCGGCTGCCGCTCCTCGACATGTCGGTCCATCTGCCTTGGCTGCGGGAGCGGTTCGTGGCCGCGGGCGGGGTGGTGGAGGAACGCGCGGTGACGGACCTCGCTCAGGCGGACGCCCCGGTCGTGGTGAACTGCTCGGGGCTGGGGGCGCGCGCCCTGGTGCCCGATCCCGCGGTGCGCCCGGTGCGGGGGCAGCTGGTCGTGGTGGAGAACCCGGGGATCCGTACCTGGACGGTCTCCACGGGCGCCGACGGGACGACGGCGTACGTCTTTCCGCAGCCGGGGCGGCTGGTGCTGGGCGGTACGGCGCAGGAGGACGACTGGTCCCTGGAGCCGGATCCCGCTCAGGCCGAGACGATCCTGCGGCGGTGCGCGGCGCTGCGGCCCCGGATCGCGGGGGCGCGGATCCTGGAGCACCGGGTGGGGCTGCGGCCCGCCCGGGACACCGTCCGCATCGAACGCGAGCCGCTCCCGGACGGGCGGACGCTGGTGCACAACTACGGCCACGGCGGCGCGGGCGTCACCGTGGCCTGGGGCTGCGCGCAGGAGGCGGCGGAACTCGCCCTGGGGTGAGGGCGGCGGGACGGCCCCGGAAACGGCCGGGCCGACCGCCCCTTCGGAATCGGGGCGGCCGGTACTGCCGGTGACGGCCGGAACGGCGGCCGGCGGTCAGGGCTTGGTCGGTGTCTCGTAGTGCTTGCCGACCGGGTCTCCCTCCACGTCGGTACCGGCCCCGGGTCCGATACGGAGTTCGAATTCCCCGTCGTACTTCGTGTGACCCGCGATGACGGCCAGGTCGACCGCCTCGGACCCCACCTCCCGGCGCACGATGACCGGGTCCCGGCGCAGGTCGCGCATGAGCGCCACGCACATCAGGATCATCACGACGACGAACGGGGCCGCCGCGAGGATCGTGATGTTCTGCAGGCCGGTCAGCGCGTCGCCGGAGCCGCTGCCCACCAGCAGCATGATCGCGGCGACCGCTCCGGTGACCACGCCCCAGAACACCACCACCAGGCGTCCGGGTTCGAGCGCTCCCTTCTGCGAGAGTGTGCCCATCACGACCGAGGCGGCGTCGGCGCCGGAGACGAAGAAGATGCCGACGAGGATCATCACCAGGAGGCTCGCCGCCGTGGCGAGGGGGTACTCCTGGAGGACCGCGAACAGCTGTCCCTCGGCCGTGGACTCGTCACCGAGCCGGCCCTGCTCCTGGAGCCTCATCGCGGAGCCGCCGAAGATCGCGAACCAGATCAGGCTGACCGAGCTGGGCACGAGGATGACTCCGCCGATGAACTGGCGGATCGTACGGCCCCGGCTGATGCGGGCGATGAACATGCCGACGAACGGCGTCCAGGAGATCCACCACGCCCAGTAGAAGACGGTCCAGCTGCCCAGCCAGTCCGCCACTCCCTCACCGGTGCTGGCCTCCGTACGGCCGGCCATCCGGGGCAGTTCACCCAGGTAGCCGAAGACCGAGGTGGGCAGCAGGTCGAGGACGAGGACCGCGGGACCGGCCACGAACACGAACAGCGCGAGCACCAGGGCGAGCACCATGTTGGTGTTGGACAGCCACTGGATGCCCTTCTCCACACCCGACACCGCGGAGGCGACGAACGCGACCGTGAGCACCGCGATGATGCTGACGAGCAGCCCCGTGCTCACCTCGTCCATCCACTCCAGCTCCTGCATGCCGGAGCCGATCTGCAGCGCGCCGAGCCCCAGGGAGGCCGCCGAGCCGAAGATGGTCGCCACGATCGCGAGGATGTCGATCGCGCGTCCGGTGTTCCCGTTGGCGTGCTTCGATCCGATGAGCGGGGTGAAGACGGCGCTGACGGTCTGCCGGCGGCGCCTGCGGAAGGTGCTGTAGGCGATGGCGAGGCCGACCACGGCGTAGATCGCCCACGGGTGGAGCGTCCAGTGGAAGAGCGTGGTCGCCATGGCCAGTTCCATGCGCTCGCCCGAGTCGGCCGGGTCGGTGCCGGGCGGTGCCGTGACGTAGTGCGCCAGCGGCTCACTGACACCGTAGAACATCAGACCGATTCCCATGCCCGCGCTGAACATCATCGCGACCCACGACACGGTGCGGAACTCGGGCTCCTCGCCCTCGGCACCGAGATGGATCCGGCCGTAACGGCTGGCCGCGAGCCAGAGGGCGAAGACGACGAAGCCGGAGGCGGCCAGCATGAACGCCCAGCCGCCGTTGTGCATCAGACCCGAGAGCGCGTTGCTCGAGACGTCCTCGAGCGAATCGGTAGCGGTGGCGCCCCAGACGACGAACGCGACGGTGAGCACCGCCGTGACACCGAACACCACCCGGTCGGTCCGCGGGCGCTCACGGCCCGCCAGGCCCGCCTCCGAGCCCGGCAGAGGGCCCGCCGTATGTTCCTTGTCGCTGTGCTGGTCCTTCGTCACAGGCGGCACCTTTCATCGAGCCCTTGGGCGGAGGATCGCTCCCCCAGCCATGCCCCTACCACCTTTGGCGCAAAATTCACCTCTCCAGCGGTCACGGTCCGGTCAACCGACGGGCGGATGGTGACCGAAGGGATCACACATCCGACCGAGTCGGTGACCGGTCGTGCGCGAGGCCGTGACCGGTGGCGTGTGGGTCACCCGGCTCCGGACGCGCCTCCTCCTTCTCCCGGAACGCGCTGGACGGTGTGCGCGGGCCGTACGCCGTCCCGGACGGTGGCATCGGGCGCGGATCCGGACCCGGTGGGCGCGCCCGCGGTGGCACGGGCGAAGGCGGCGGCTCCGCCGGCGAACGGGACGCGCACGGAGGTGCGGGCGAGGTCGAGGGTGAGGGTGGGGGTGTCCGCCGGGGGGTCGATCAGGCCGCGGTCCGTGCCCGCGACGATCAGGGCGAGACGGTGGCCCTCGGGGACGACGTGGTCGGTGGCGGCCAGGTCGAGGGTGAGGGTGTAGCGCTTGCCCGGGGTGAGCGGGGCGCCCCTGCCGTCGGAGGCGTGGTTGCCCAGGTCGGCCCAGCCCCGGCTGACGATCGTGTGACCGACGTCGGCGGTCCTGGCCTCGGTCTCCCGGTAGCAGGAGCTGTCGCCCTCGGTGCTCGCGCCCCAGCAGGAGCGGTCGGTGCGGGTGGTGATGCCCTCGCCCGCGGCGGCGTAGTCGCGGATGGTGTCGGGGCCGAGGTCGACGAGGACGGCGGACAGGTGCGCCGTGGAGGTGCTGGGGGTCACGGTGACGGTGGCCTCGGAGGCACCGGACACCCTCAGGTCCCGGGAGAGCGGCCCGGTGACGAAGCCGGCCTTGTCCGGTGTCGGGGTGTCGGCACCGGCCGCCCAGTCGGTCTCGCCGAGGCTCGGGTCGTCGGTGAACGTCTCGGTGCCGCGGTCCTTGCGCAGGCCCAGTGTGCCGACGCCGTCCTCGGTGCCGTGGGCGGGACGCAGGGTCGCGGCGCGGGTGCCACGCGGCGGCCAGCTCTGCGAGGTGACCCACTGGTCGGGCGCGCGCTCGATGTCGGCCATGGGCTCGCGGTCGATGCCGTTGTCGAGGCCGAGGAGTTCGTGGTCGAACCAGCGGTGCAGGGTGTCGACCCAGTCGGCGCGGCGGAAGTCGAACGGATCGACGTGTCCGGTCTGGGAGAGCCAGATCTTGCGGTCCACGCCGTTCTTCGCGAGGGCGTCCCACCACGGGCCGACGTGCTGCATCCGCACGTTGAGGTCCTGCATGCCGTGTACGAGGAAGACGCTGGCCTTCACCTTCTTCGCGGCGCGCCCGTAGTCGCGTTCGGTCCACAGCGGCGTCAGGTCGCCGGTGCGCGGGGCGCCGTCGACGAGCTCGCGCTGGACGGCCCCGCACCTGGCGCGGGCGTCCGGGCTCTCCACGTAGTTCGACAGCCAGTCGGGGCCGGAGTCGTAGAGCGGGGCGCCCTTGCTGAAGTAGTAGTCGTACCAGGAGGAGATGGCGGCGATCGGCACGATCGTCTCGAGGCCCTCGACGCCGGTGGCGGCGACACCGTTGGCGATGGTGCCGTCCCAGCTCTTGCCGATCATGCCGGTGCGGCCGTTGGTCCAGCCCGCGTCGGCCCGCTCGGCGCCGGTGCGGGTGGTGTAGGCGGTGCCGCGGCCGTTCAGCCAGTCGACGACGGCCTTCGCGGACTGGATGTCGGAGCGGCCGCCGACGTCCACGCAGCCGTCGGAGCGGTTGGTGCCGGCCAGGTCGACGCCGACGACGGCGTAGCCGCGCGGCACGAAGTAGTTGTCGTAGAACAGCGGCATCCGTACGACGTCGCCGTTCGCGTCGTACGTCTTGCGCTCGCTCTCGTTGCCGCGCCCGCAGCAGGAGTAGTACGGGCTGGCGTCCATGATGACGGGGACCTTCTGGCCCCGCTGCGCGGGCTCGGCGGGGCGGACGACGTCGACGGCGACCCGGTCGGTCCTTCCGTCGTCGTCCTCGTCGAGTCCGGTGTCCACCCAGACGGCCTCGCGGATCGCGTCGTCGTAGGAGTGGACGGGCCGGCTCTCGCGCGGCGCGGTGTCCGCCGCGGTCGCCGCCGTGGGGGTGAGCAGCGTGGCCGTCAGGGCGGCCAGGGCCACCGCCACGAGCGGTCTCCAGGTCGTGAAGCGCGTGCGTATCGGCATGCGCGGACGGTACAACGGTCAACTCGTGTGCAGAAGGGGGCATCTGACGGCCCGTAGGTGTACGGCGGCGCGATGCACCAGCGGAACCGGGAACCGCTCCGGCGGGCGGGTGCGGCTGGTGAGTGCGATGTCACAGTATTGGGGGACAGTAATACTGCCGTGTATGACGGCCGACATCGAGGAGCCGGTCCTCAGCATCGACGAACTGGCGGCACGGGCCGGGGTCACGGTGCGGACGGTCCGGTTCTACGGCAGCGAGGGGCTGCTTCCGCCGCCGGTGATCGGGCCGCGCCGCGTCGGTCACTACGGGCAGAAGCACCTGGCCCGGCCGGCGCTGATCGAGGAGTTGCGGCGGCAGGGCATGACGCCGGCGGCCATCGAGCGGTATCCGGGGCGGCTGCCGCCGGATCCGAGTGTGCGGGACCTGGCGATCCAGCGCGCGGTGGTGGCCTCCTGGGCGCCCGACACGGTGGAGAAGGTGTCGCGTGGTGAGGTGGGGCGGCGGGCGGGGCGGGCACTGGACGACGAGGATCTGCGGCGGCTGGCGGCGCTGGACGTCGTCGAGCGGGACCGCGAGGACTTCCGGGTCGACGCGGGGCTGCTGCGGCTCGGCGTCGAGCTGCTGGACGTACCGCGCTGACGCACGAGACGATCCTCGAGGCCCGCATGCCCGCACGGCCGCACGCCCGCACGGCCGCCCGGGAGCTGTCGCGGCTGCCGCGGGACGCGGTGGCGGATCGGGACCCTAGGGACGTGAAGTCGCTGTCCGCCCATCTGCGTCCGCTGGTGGTGCAGGCGCTGCTCACGGCCTTCCAGCGGTCGCTGCGCGAGGAGCTGCGGGAGGAGCTGCGGGAGGAGCTGCGGGAGGAGCTGCGGGAGTGGCTGGACAGCGGGGAGGGGCCGGGGGCGGCGGAGCCGGCGGGGACGGGAGGCCGATGCTCCCGTCCCGCCGGCCGGCCGTCGGCACCGCCCGCACCGGAGGGTCAGCGGGCGTCCGTGAACCGCTCCCCCTTCTCCGCCTTGTCCACCAGCAGCGCCGACGGTGCGAAGCGCTCGCCGTAGTGCTCGGCGAGTTCACGCGCGCGGGCCACGAACCCGGGCAGCCCGCCCTCGTAACCATTGATGTACTGGAGCACGCCACCCGTCCAGCCGGGAAAGCCGATGCCGAGGAGGGAGCCGATGTTGGCGTCGGCGACCGAGGTCAGCACACCCTCCTCCAGCAGCCGGACGGTGTCCAGCGCCTCGGCGAACAGCATCCGCTCCTGCATGTCCCGGAACGGGATCCCGTACCCCGGCTTGGTGAAGTGCTCGCGCAGGCCGGGCCACAGGGCGGCGCGCTCGCCGTCCTCGCCGTACTCGTAGAAGCCGGCGCCGCCGGCGCGGCCCGGGCGGCCGAACTCGTCGACCATGCGGTCGATGACGGCCTCGGCGGGGTGCTCGGTCCAGGTGCCTCCGGCCTCCTCGACGGCCCGCCGGGACTCGCCCCTGATCCTGCGCGGCAGGGTGAGCGTCAGCTCGTCCATGAGGGAGAGCACCTTGGCGGGGTAGCCCGCCTGGGCGGCGGCCTGTTCGACGGAGGCGGGCTCGATGCCCTCGCCGACCATGGCGACGCCCTCGTCGAGGAAGCGGCCGATGACCCGGGAGGTGAAGAAGCCGCGCGAGTCGTTGACGACGATCGGGGTCTTCTTGATCTGCCGGACCAGGTCGAAGGCGCGGGCGAGCGCCTCGTCGCCGGTCCGCTCGCCCTTGATGATCTCGACGAGCGGCATCTTGTCGACCGGCGAGAAGAAGTGCAGCCCGATGAAGTCGTCCTGGCGTCCGACGCCTTCGGCGAGGGCGGTGATGGGGAGGGTGGAGGTGTTGGAGCACAGGAGCGCGTCGGGTTCGACGACGTCCTGGATCTCCTGGAACACCTTGTGCTTGAGAGCGGTGTCCTCGAAGACGGCCTCGATGACCGCGTCGCAGCCGGCCAGGTCCTGCGCCTCGGCGGTGGGCGTGATCCGCGCGAGGAGCGCGTCGGCCTTCTCCTGGGTCGTCCGGCCCCGGGAGACGGCCTTGGCGCACAGCTTCTCGGAGTACGCCTTGCCCTTCGCGGCGGCCTCCGGGGTGACGTCCTTCAGGAGCACGTCGATGCCCGCGCGTGCGCACGAGTAGGCGATGCCCGCGCCCATCATCCCGGCGCCGAGCACGGCGACCCTGCGGACCGTGCGGGGCTCGATGCCCCGGGGGCGGTTGGCGCCGGAGTTGACGGCCTGGAGGTCGAAGAAGAACGCCTGGATCATGTTCTTCGACGTCTGCCCGGCGGCCAGCTCGACGAAGTAGCGGGCCTCGATCACCTGGGCGGTCTCGAAGTCGACCTGGGCGCCCTCGACGGCGGCGGCGAGGATGCCCCGCGGCGCCGGGTAGGGGGCACCGTTCGTCTGCTTGCGCAGGGTGGCCGGGAAGGCGGGGAGGTTGGCCGCGAGCTTGGGGTGGGAGGGGGTGCCGCCCGGGATGCGGTAGCCGGGCCGGTCCCAGGGCTGGGCGGACTCGGGGTTCGCGTCGATGAAGGCGCGGGCCTTGGCGATCAGTTCCTCGCGGGTGTCGGCCACGTCGTCGACGAGGCCGTTCTCCCGGGCGCGCCGCGGGCTGTACTGGGTGCCCTGGAGGAGCACCTTGAGCAGGGCGTCGGCGATGCCCAGCAGGCGGACGGTGCGGACGACGCCACCGCCTCCGGGGAGCAGGCCGAGGGTGACCTCGGGACAGCCGATCCTGGAGCCGGGCGCGTCCAGGGCGATCCGGTGGTGGCAGGCGAGGGCGAGTTCGTAACCGCCGCCGAGGGCCGCTCCGTTGATCGCCGCGACCACCGGCTTGCCGAGGGTCTCGATACGGCGCATCTGGCGCTTGATCGCCATGCCGCCGTCGAACAGGTCCTGCGCCGTCCCGGGGGTGACCTTGATCAGGTCGCGCAGGTCGCCGCCGGCGAAGAAGGTCTTCTTGGCGGAGGTGAGGATGATGCCGCGGATGCCGTCCTTCTCCGCCTCCAGACGGTCGGTGATCACGGCGAGGGAGTCGCGGAACGCCTGGTTCATGGTGTTCGCGGACTGGTGGGGGTCGTCCAGGACGAGGGTGACGACACCGGTGTCGTCCTGTTCCCAGCGGATGGTGGGGGTCTCGGTCATGACAGGGTCTCCGTAGAAGTCGCTCAAGTCGCTCAAGTCGCTCAAGTCGCTCAAGTCGCTCAAGTCGCTCGGTCGCTCGGGTCCGGGGTCCGGGGTCCGGGGTCCGCCGGGGATTTCAGAGGCGCTCGACGATGGTGGCGATGCCCATGCCGCCGCCCACGCAGAGCGTGGCGAGGCCGTAGTGCTTGTCCTGGCGCTCCAGTTCGTCGACGAGGGTGCCGAGGATCATCGCGCCGGTGGCGCCGAGCGGGTGGCCGAGCGCGATGGCGCCGCCGTTCACGTTGACCTTGTCCAGCGACAGGCCCATGTCCTTCACGAAGCGCAGCACGACCGCCGCGAACGCCTCGTTGATCTCGACGAGGTCGATGTCGTCGACGGTCAGCCCGGCCTTGGCGAGTGCCTTGCGGGTGGCGGGCGCGGGGCCGGTCAGCATGATGGTGGGCTCGGAGCCGGAGACGGCGGCGGAGACGATCCGGGCGCGCGGGGTGAGCCCGTACCGCTCGCCGACCTCCTTGGTGCCGATGGCGACGAGGGAGGCGCCGTCCACGATGCCGGAGGAGTTGCCGGCGTGGTGTACGTGGTCGATCTTCTCCACCCAGTGGTACTTCTGCAGCGCCACCGCGTCGAACCCGCCCAGCTCGCCGATGTCCGCGAAGGACGGCTTGAGCGCGGCGAGGGAGTCGGCGGTGGTGCCGGGGCGCAGGTGCTCGTCGTGGTCGAGGACGATCAGGCCGCTGCGGTCCTTCACCGGGACGACGGACCGCGCGAAGCGGTTCTCCTTCCAGGCCGTGGCGGCACGCTCCTGGGAGAGGGCCGCGTACTCGTCGACGTCACGCCGCGAGAAGCCCTCGATGGTGGCGATGAGGTCGGCGCCGATGCCCTGGGGGGCGAAGTTGGTGGCGAGGTTGGTCATCGGGTCGTTGAACCAGGCGCCGCCGTCGGAGGCCATCTTCACCCGGGACATCGACTCCACTCCCCCGGCCAGGACCAGGTCCTCCCAGCCGGAACGGACCTTGGCGGCAGCCAGGTTGACGGCCTCGAGGCCGGAGGCGCAGAAGCGGTTCTCCTGGACACCGGCGACCGTGTCGGGCAGCCCGGCCGCGATGGCGGCGATCCGGGCGATGTCGGAGCCCTGGTCGCCGACCGGGCTGACCACACCGAGCACGACGTCGTCGACCGCGGCCGGATCGAGGTCCGGGAAACGGTCGCGGATCTCGTGGATGAGCCCGACCACCAGGTCGACGGGCTTCGTGCCGTGCAGGGCGCCGGTCGCCTTGCCGCGCCCGCGCGGGGTGCGGATCGCGTCGTACACGTACGCTTCGGTGCTCACGAGGAGGCCTTTCGCTGAGGGTGTCGGAGGGCGGACAGCAGTCGGGGTACGTCCCAGTCGCGGGCCACGTCGTCGGTGTCGGCGCCCGGCCGGGCGGGCGCGGTGCGGACACCGGTGGGGGTGGCGGAGAACCGCGGGGCCGGTGCGGGCTGGGTGATACCGCCGTGGTCCGTGAAAGTGCCGCGGGCGGCGAGGTGCGGGTCGTACGGGGCCTCGCGCAGCGACAGGACGGGGGCCACGCACGCGTCGGAGGCGTCGAAGACGGCGGTCCACTCCTCGCGGGTGCGTTCCTTGAAGCGGGCGGCGACCCGCTCGCGCAGGGCGGGCCACCGGGTGACATCGGTGCGGGCCCCGGCGAGTCCGGGCCCGGCCTCGCCCTCGTCGCCCTCGTCCTCGATGCCGAGCAGCCGCAGGAACTCGTCGTAGAACTCCGGTTCGAGCGCGCCCACCGCCATGTGTCCGCCGTCGGCCGTCCCGTACGTCCCGTAGTACGGACAGCCGCCGTCGAGGAGGTTGGCTCCGCGCCGGTCCTGCCAGGCTCCGGCCGCGAGCATGCCGTGGATCATGGCGGACAGGTGGGCGGTGCCGTCCACGATGGCCGCGTCGACGACCTGCCCGGTGCCGCCCGCGCGCGCGTGGTGCAGGGCGGCGAGGACGCCGACGACGAGGTAGAGGGAGCCGCCCGCGTAGTCGCCGAGCAGGTTGGCCGGGACGGCCGGCGGCCGGCCGGGGCTGCCGATCATGCCGAGGGTGCCGGTGCGGGCGATGTACGCGATGTCGTGCCCCGCGCGGTCCGCGAGCGGGCCCTGCTGGCCCCAGCCGGTCATCCGGCCGTAGACGAGGCGCGGGTTGCGGGCGTGGCAGTCCCCGGGGCCGACGCCCAGGCGCTCGGCGACACCGGGGCGGAAGCCCTCGACGAGGATGTCGGCACGCTCGATCAGGTCGAGCACGCGGTCGCCGCCGCCGGGGGCCTTCAGATCGACGACGACGGAGCGCTTGTTGCGGTTGGTGACGTCGTACGCCGGGTCGATGCCGAGTCCGGGGCCGCCGGGGCGGTCCACGCGGACGACGTCGGCGCCCAGATCGGCCAGGAGCATCGCGGCGAACGGCCCGGGGCCGATCCCGGCCAGTTCGACCACCCGCACGCCGGTCAGCGGCCCCTGCCCCGACGACCGTGCCGGTGCGGGTACCTGTGCCTCCGTCATCGCACCCCCAGCTTCGACACAACCGATGTCACACCCATGACGCCAAGAACACGTTCCACCCAGTACAAGAGCGGGCGAGCAAGCGCTTGGCCACTGTTCGCCCACTGTACGACGCGGTCCGTGCCCCCGCCCGGCTCAGGTGCCGTCCGGGCCTGTCCGGCGGCCCACGTGGGAGGTGGCCGGCGGCACCGGGTTGAGACTTTTCGGCGCCGGACCCGGGCCGTTCGGCAGAATCCTCCGCAGAAGTGCCAAAGGGAAGTTCAATGGAACACTTGAAGGCATGCGATTTCTTCTCGAAGTGGACATGGACGACCAGGCGTTGGCGAAGGACCCCGCGGGTGAGCTGGGGCGGATCCTTCGCTACTGGGGCGGCAACCTGCGGCACTACCCGATGAAGGCCGGTGACGGGTCGGAGATCTACGACTCGGAGTACCGAGAGGTGGGCCGTTGGCGCATCGAGCAGGACGAGGGAGGCGGGCCGGGCGGCCGGGGCGAGCGGAGGGGAGCCGCTTAGGGCCTGCCCGCCGCCTCCCCAAGGGCCCTGCGGCACAGGGCGTCCGCCCGGCGGGTGGTCTCCGGGAGGCGGTGGGCGGGAGTCAGCGCGAGGGTGTGGGCGCAGGCGTTGGCGAGGCCGACGCGATGGCCGACCGAGACGAAGACCGGCTTGACGGAGTCCCGGGTACGCAGGGCCCGGCCGACCTCCTCGGCACCGGCGAGCAGCGGGGCCGTGCTGCCGCGCGGGGTCGCCGGGGCCGTGAAGGTGAAGGTGAAGGGGTTCTTGGCGACGCCGATCGTCGGCAGGCCGGTGAGGACCCCCAGGTGGCTGGCGAGGCCGAAGCGACGGGGGTGGGCGAGCCCGTAGCCGTCGCAGACGACCAGGCCGGGCGGGCACGGCAGGGCGTCGAGGGCGGCCAGCACGGTGGGGATCTCGCGGAAGGCCAGCAGGCCGGGCACGTACGGGAAGGAGATCCGGCCGACGGCCGTGGCCTCGGCGACGACCTCGAGGCTCGCCGCGTCCAGGACGACGGCCGCGGCGGCGACGAGGTCCCGCTCGTCGTCGTACGCGACGTCGACACCGGTGACCCGGCCCGTCCCGGGCGGCGGGCCGGGCTCGTCGAGCACCACCCGCCCGCGCAGTCCGTCCTGGACGGCACGGGCCGCTTCCTCGGTCGTCGGCCAGCCGTCGGGGATGCGTACGCTCGTCATGGTGGCGACGAGCCTACGCGGCGGAGGACTTCGCGTGTCGGGGCGGGGCTCGGTCCCGGCCCCGCCGCACCTCACGTGTCGCCGAGGGTCCGCCGGAGCCGGCCCTTGTTCCCTTCCGACCGGCCCTCGCCCTCCGTTGCCCGGCCTTTTCGGACACCTGGTCACAAGTGGGCCCTGCGCGCCCTTGGACGTCGGCACTCCGCCGCATGAAAGCGGTGACAGAGGTCACCCTGTTCCAGGGGGCACGGATTGGCCGATTCCGTCGTCTCTTTGAGTAGCCCGCCCTATCCGCCCGGAAGCCGTCCAGCCGTCACGAGGGAGCAAGGCGTTGTCCACCGTCATCGAGCAGCCCGTCGAGGCCCGTCTCGTCGCCGCCGCGCCGCGGATGGCGAGTATTCCCGCCACTCTGCACTACGACCGCAGCGATCCGTTCGCCGTCCGCATGACCTTTCCCGCTCCCGCCACCCTGGAGGGCGTCGAGGTCTGCTGGACCTTCGCCCGCGAGCTGCTCACGGCGGGGCTGCACGAGCCCGAGGGCCACGGTGACGTCCGCGTGCGGCCGTACGGCTACGACCGGACCGTGCTGGAGTTCCACGCTCCGGAGGGAACCGCCGTCGTGCACGTCCGGTCGGGCGAGATACGCCGGTTCCTGGAGGCGACCGGCGAACTCGTGCCGGCCGGCCTGGAGCACCTCCAGCTCGACCTGGACCGCGATCTCGCCGAGCTGATCCGCGACGCCTGCTGAGCGAGGGACGGCGGGTGAGTGTTTGCGGATAGTCGGCGCGCTTGACAGTCTGCGATCATGAGCACCCCCCACGACTCCCCCGACGGTTCCTCCCCCACTCCCCCGGCGGAAGGCTGGATCACCACCCCGCTCACCGAGGACCTGCTGCGCGGCGCGCTCGAGCTGGAGCGGACCGCACAGGGGGTGCAGCCGCACCGGTTGCCCGCCCGGGCCCGCGCGCAGGCCGCCGACGGACAGCTGGCCATGGCGGAGGCGCAGCCGTCCGGCGTCCGGCTGGTCCTGCGCACCCGGGCCACGGTCGTCGAACTGGACGCGCTCCGCACCAAGATGGCCTACGAGGGCGCTCCGCCCAGCCCGGACGGTGTCTACGACCTGCTGATCGACGGCGAAGCGGCCGGGCAGGCCCGTCTCACCGACGGCAACGTCATGCTGATGGACATGGCCACGGGCTCCGCCGAGCTCCAGCCGGGTCCCGTGGGCACGGTCCGGTTCACCGGGCTGCCGGGCCATGACAAGCGCGTCGAGATCTGGCTCCCGCACAACGAGATGACCCGGCTGGTCGCCCTGCGCACCGACGCTCCCGTGTCCCCGGTGGCCCCCGGGGACCGCAGGGTGTGGCTGCACCACGGCAGCTCGATCAGCCATGGTTCCGAGGCCGCGAGCCCGACCACGACCTGGCCCGCGCTGGCCGCCTCGCTCGGCGGGGTGGACCTGGTGAACCTGGGACTGAGCGGCAGCGCGCTGCTCGACCCGTTCACCGCGCGGGCGATGCGGGACACGCCCGCGGACCTGATCAGCGTCAAGGTCGGCATCAATCTGGTCAACATGGATCTGCTGCGGCTGCGTGCCTTCGCTCCGGCGGTGCACGGTTTCCTCGACACGATCCGCGACGGCCGTCCGACGACGCCGCTGCTGGTCGTCTCGCCCATTCTGTGCCCCATCCACGAGGACACCCCGGGCCCGAGCCTGCCCGACTTCAGCACCGTCGGCGAGGGCCGGTTCCGGTTCGTGGCCATGGGAGACCCCGAGGAGCGGGCCGCCGGGAAGCTGACCCTCAACGTCGTACGGGAGGAGCTGGCCCGCGTGGTGAAGCAGCGGGCGGCCGACGACCCGCATCTGCACTACCTGGACGGCCGCGAGCTCTACGGCGAGGCGGACCACGCCGAGCTGCCGCTGCCCGACGCGCTGCACCCGGACGCCGCCACGCACCGCCGCATGGGCGAGCGCTTCGCGGAACTGGCCTTCGGCACCGGCGGGGCGTTCACCGGCTGACCCGGCCCGCCCGGCACCCTTCCGGACTGCGGCCCTGCGGACCCCGCGAAAAACGCGTTGACAGCCGTTCCGGCCCTTCGTACGGTGTACGAGCTTCTGTTGCCGTCGATTGGAGAGGGACGTTGCTCGTCTGAGGTCCTGAGACACCGCGTCACACCCGTGTGGTGTGCACGCAGCGTGCGACCTCGGCGTACGAGCCGTCCTTGCGGAACAGGGCTTTCCCCATGCCCGCACCTCCCCGCCCGGCTCCCGGTCGTCATACGGCGGTCGCCCTCCCCCGGTGTCTCGATACGCGTTTGCCCCGACCGCACCACGCAACCGCGGAGGCCCGCATGTCCACAGCCATCACCTGTACCGCCCTGTCCTTCACCTGGCCCGACGGCACTCCCGTCCTCGAGGACCTCGACGTCGCCTTCGGCCCCGGCCTGACCGGCCTCATCGGCGTCAACGGGTCAGGGAAATCAACCCTGCTGAAGCTGATCGCCGGTGAACTCCGGCCGGCCTACGGCACTGTCCGCGTCACCGGCGAGGTGGGATATCTGCCGCAGAACGTCACGCTCGACACTTCGCTGAGGGTCGACGAGGCGCTCGGTATCGCCGCGCAGCGGGCGGCGCTGCACGCCATCGAGGCGGGCGACGTGTCCGAGACGCACTTCGAGACGGTCGGCGACGACTGGGACGTGGAGGAGCGCGCCCTGGCCACACTCGGCGAACTCGGCCTGGGAAACATCGGGTTGGACCGCACCATCGGCGAGGTCTCGGGCGGCGAGTCGGTGCTGCTGCGGCTGGCCGCGCTGCTGCTGGACCGGCCCGACGTACTGCTGCTCGACGAACCCACCAACAACCTCGACCTGTACGCCCGCAGACGGCTGTACACGGCCGTCGGAAACTGGCCGGGCGTCATGGTCGTGGTCAGCCACGACCGCGAACTGCTGGAACTCGTCGACCAGATCGCCGACCTGCGCTCCGGGGAGGTGACCTGGTACGGCGGCAACTACACGGCCTACGAGGAGGCGCTGGCGGTCGAACAGGAGGCGGCCGAGCGCATGGTGCGGGTCGCAGAGGCGGACCTGCGCAAGCAGAAGCGCGAGCTGGCCGACGCTCAGGTGAAGTTGGCCCGTCGCAAGCGGTACGGGCAGAAGATGTGGGACCAGAAGCGCGAGCCGAAGATCGTCATGGGCGCCCGCAAGCGGGCGGCCCAGGAGTCCGCGGGCAAGCACCGCATCATGCACGAGGAGAGGCTCGCCGGGGCGAAGGAACGGCTCGACGAGGCGGTGGAGGCCGTGCGGGACGACGACGAGATCCGCGTCGACCTGCCGTACACGGCCGTACCACCGGGACGTACCGTCCTCACCCTCACCGACCTCGAACTCGCTTACGGCGCCCGGGTGGAGGGCGGTTTCGAGCTGCGGGGCCCGGAGCGGGTCGCGCTGATCGGGCGCAACGGCACGGGCAAGACGACGCTGCTGCGCACCGTCGCGGGCGAACTCCCGCCGGTGTCCGGACAGGCGGTGGCGCAGGTTCCGCTGCGGTTCCTGCCGCAGCGCCTCGATGTCCTCGACGGCGGGCTGAGCGTCGCCGAGAACGTGGCACGGTTCGCACCGGACGCCACCGACAACCGGATCCGGGCGCGGCTGGCCCGCTTCCTGTTCCGGGGTGCCCGCGCCGACCGGAAGGCGGTGACACTGTCCGGCGGCGAACGCTTCCGGGCGACGCTGGCCGCGCTGCTGCTGGCCGAGCCGGCGCCGCAGCTGCTGATGCTGGACGAGCCGACCAACAACCTCGACACCGCCAGCGTCCGGCAGCTCACCACGGCGCTGGAGTCCTACGAGGGGGCACTGATCGTGGCGAGCCACGACCTGCCGTTCCTGGAGTCGCTCGGGATCACGCGCTGGCTGCTGATGGAGGAGGGGGAACTGAAGGAGATCGCACCGGAAGCCGTCGGGGGACCCGGGGCCTGAGCAGCAGCCTTTACGACACGCTTAACCTACGGTTTCGTAACCTACGGATTCGTAGCCTACGATTTCTTAGGTCGCCGGCGCCGCTCGCCGATGCCCCACGTATGTCCCCGTCCCCTGGAGTACCGCATGTCGATCACCTCTCCCCACCTCGGCAGCTCTTCCGCCTGGACCGACGCCCGGCTGCTGTACGCACTGGAGGAAGTGGTCGAAAAGGAGCTCAACCGGCACCTGAAGGTCACCAAGGACTGGATGCCGCACGAGTACGTGCCGTTCAGCGACGCCCGTAACTTCCCCGGGTTCTTCGAGGACGGGGAGGCCTGGGAGAAGGAGCAGTCCAAGGTCACCGAGGTCGGCCGGGTCGCCCTGGTGGTGAACCTGCTGACCGAGGACAACCTGCCGAGCTACCACCACGAGATCGCCACGCTGTTCGGCCGCGAGGGTGCCTGGGGCACCTGGGTGCACCGCTGGACCGCGGAGGAGGGCCGGCACGGCATCGTGATGCGGGACTACCTGCTCGCCTCGCGGGCGGTGGACCCGGACAAGCTGGAGCAGTTCCGCATGTCCCACATGAGCGAGGGCTTCGAGTCGGACAACCGCCACTCGATGCTGCACTCGGTCGCCTATGTCGCGTTCCAGGAGCTGGCCACCCGCATCTCGCACCGCAACACCGGCCACCAGTCCGGTGACCCGGTCTGCGACCGGATGCTGGCCCGCATCGCGACCGACGAGAACCTCCACATGATCTTCTACCGGAACCTGCTCAAGGCCGCCTTCGAGATCGCCCCCGACCTCACGATGCAGGCGGTGCGGGACGTCGTCGTGAACTTCCGGATGCCGGGCCACAGCATCCCCGGCTTCGAGCGGGCCGCGGCGCAGATGGCGATCGGCGAGGTCTACAACCTGCGCATCCACCACGACGACGTGCTCCAGCCGGTGATCCGCTTCCTGAAGATCATGGAGATCGACGGGCTCGGCCCCGAGGGCATCCAGGCCCAGGAGGAGCTCGGCCTGTTCCTCGACGGCCTGGACTCCGAGGCGAGCAAGTTCGACGAGAAGCTCGCGGCGCGCAAGGCCCGGATGGCGGCGCGGGCGGCCGGCTGACCCCCGCACTCGCGACGACAGCGGCGGCGGGCCGCCCC
>NZ_JBHXQZ010000089.1:0-33443 GCF_042717095.1 Streptomyces sp. NPDC058632
GTACTGCAGGGGGGACCCTGTGGGAGAGTAGGACGCCGCCGAACAATTCTTGTAGAGAAAGCCCCGTGCCCTTCGGCACGGGGCTTTCTGCGTTTCCCGTGGGGTTTATGACGGCTCCACCAGCTTGGTGTCGTAGGCCAGGATCACTGCCTGGATGCGGTCCCTCGAGCCCGTTTTCGCGAGGATGCGGCCCACGTGGGTCTTCACCGTTGATTCGGCGAGATGGAGACGGGTGGCGATCTCCGTGTTGGTCCAGCCCTGGCCGATGACGGTGAGGATCTCACGTTCGCGTTCGGTGAGGGAGTCCAGGCGGGGGTCGGTGTGCGGGGCCGTGGGCGTGGAAGGGCCCTGGCGGGTCGGTGTCGGCAAGTGGTGGGCGTAGGCGTCGAGGAGACGGCGGGTCAGGCCGGGCGCGACGACCGCGTCGCCGGTGGCCACGGAGCGGATGCCGGAGAGGAGGTCCTCCGGCTGGGCGTCCTTGACGAGGAAGCCGGAGGCGCCGGCGCGGAGGCCTGCGTAGGCGTACTCGTCGAGGTCGAACGTCGTGAGGATGAGGACGCGGGTGCGGTCGCCGGTGGCGACGATGCGGCGGGTGGCCTCGATGCCGTCCATGCCGGGCATGCGGATGTCCATCAGGACGACGTCGGGGTGCAGTTCGGCTGTCATACGGGTCGCTTCGCTGCCGCCCGACGCCTCGCCGAGGACCGTCATGTCGTCCTGGCTCTCCAGCAGCATGCGGAAGCCGAAGCGCTGGAGGGGCTGGTCGTCGGCGATGAGGACGGTGGTCACTGCGGGGGTTCCTCCGGAAGGTGCAGGTGGACGCGCCAGCCCTGTTCGGGGTGAGGGCGTGGGCCGGCCTCAAGTGTGCCGCCGTACAGAGCGGTTCGCTCGCGCATTCCGGGGAGGCCGCGACCGTCGGCGGGAGCGTGGTTCGCTGCGGTACCGGTGTCGGTGATCGTGGCTGTGACGGCGCCCTGGTTGCCGTAGGCGAGGGCGATCTCGGCGGTGGTGTTCGGGCCGGCGTGTTTGAGGGTGTTGGTGAGGGCTTCCTGGACGACGCGGTAGACGGTGAGCTGGCGGCCCGCGGGGAGGCCGGGGCGGCCTTCGACGGTGGTGTGGATGGGGAGGCCCGCGGCGCGGACGCCGCTGATGAGCTGCTCGAGGTCGGTGAGGGTGGGCTGGGGAGTCAGCTCGGCGGGGTGGGCCGGCTGGTCCTCCTCCCGGAGGACGTCCAGGAGGCGGCGGAGTTCGCTCATGGCCTGGCGGCTGGTGGTGCCGATGGCGTCCAGTGCCTGGGCGGCGCGTTCCGGGGACTTGGTGGCCGCGTACTTGCCGCCGTCGGCCAGGCCGGTGATGACGGAGAGGTTGTGGCCGATGATGTCGTGCATCTCGCGGGCGATGCGGGCGCGTTCGGCGGCGGCTGCCAGCTGGGCCTGCTGGTCGCGTTCGGTCTCGAGGCGTCGGGCGCGGTCTTCCAGGGCCTCGGTGTAGTTCTGGCGGGTGCGGACCGTGACGCCGATGAGGGCCGCCACGAGGACGGACGTCAGCTGCGAGCCGATCTGCTGACTCCACTCGCCCTCTCCGTAACGGGCCGTGGAGACCGCGACCGGGATGAGGACGAGCGCGGTCGCCCACCACAGGTTGCGCAGTGGGAGGCGCAGGGCGATGTGGTAGACGGCGACGAGTTGCAGCAGGGCCGCCTGGAGGGCCGCGCCGGTCCAGGCGTTGACCAGGGCGAACGGGGCCATGGCGAGCAGTACCGCCGCGGGGTGGGTACGGCGCCGCAGGAGAGGGGCGGACAGGCCGAGGCTCAGGACGAGCAGGAGCCGGCCGGGGGTGTCCGGGTTGTGGGTGATGTTGCGCCAGCCGCCGCCGGTGTAGTCGATGAGGGCGGCCGCCACCCAGAAGCCGGTGAAGTGCAGGTCCCACAGCAGCGGGTGGCGCCGGTCGAAGGCGCGCACCCGCTGGTTGAGGCGTTGGACGTACTGGGTGAGGGGTTCCGCCGGCTGTTTCTCCGCCGGCCGTTCCACCGTGGGTGTCTCCTGGTCGTCGTTCGCCACGCGGTCCATGGTGGTCGGTCCGTCCGGCGGGCGGAACACGGCGGGCGCCACGGCGGTCAGACGTCCCGGCGGCGCAGGGTCACCGCCGCTGCCGCGAGGGAGACCGCCGCCCACAGGGTCAGGGCGAGCAGCGCGGTGCCCGGTGCGGCCGCGTCCGGGCCGTGCTGGGCGGCGGTGAGGGATTCCAGGGCCTTGGAGGGGAAGTAGCGGACGGTGTCGTCGACGACGGCGTACGGGAGCATCCGCAGGACCTCCGGGACGATCATGACGAGGCCGATGTAGGCGCCGGTGGCGAGGGGGATCGAGCGGGCGACGGCGCCGAGTCCGAGGGCCATGACGGCGAGGAGGGTGAGGCCGGCCGCGTTGCCGACGAGGCCGCGCAGGACGCCCGGGTCGCCGAGGGCGGCCGCCTGGTCGGTGTCGGTGAGGAAGGACTGGGCCAGCGGGAAGGTCAGCAGGTTCGTCCACAGGCTGAGGGCGAAGGCGACCGCGGCCAGTACGGCGGCCTTGGACCACAGGACGGGCAGGCGGCGGGGGACCGCGGTCATCGTGGCGCGGATCTGGCCGGTGGAGTACTCGCCGGCGGTGGCGAGGATGCCCAGGACGGCGAGGTTGATCGTGGCGAACTGGGTGCCGAGCAGGACGAAGACGACCGTGTCGAGGCCGCCTTCGCCGCTGCCGTCGTAGGCGGCGCTGATGCCCGCGCCCATGCCGAGGGTCAGGACGGCGGTGGCGACGAGGTTGATCCAGGTGGAGCGGAGCGTCCACAGTTTGTGCCATTCGGAGCGCAGGACGCGGGACGGGGTCACCCGGTACGCGGGGACGGTGGTGACGGTGGCTCCAGCGGTGGCGGTCATGCTGCCGCTCCTTTCAGGGTGTCCGGGACGGCGGTGGCGGTGTACTCGACCGTGTCGTGGGTGAGGTTCATGAACGCCTCCTCCAGGGAGGCCGTGTTCGGGGTGAGTTCGTACAGGGGGATGCCGTGGGCCGCGGCGGTGCGGCCGATGTGCTCGGCGTCCGCGCCGCGCACGGTGAGGTGGCCGGGGGCGTCGGTGGCGAGGGTGACGCCGGGGGCGGTGAGGAGGTGGGCCAGGGCGGTGGCGTCCGGGGTGACGACCTTGACGGTGCCCGCGCCGGACCGGCGGACGAAGTCGGTGACGGTGGTGTCGGCGAGGAGCCGGCCGCGGCCGATGATGACGAGGTGGTCGGCGGTGAGGGCCGTCTCGCTCATCAGGTGGGACGAGACGAGGACCGTACGGCCCTCCGCGGCCAGGGACTTGAGCAGGGTGCGGATCCACAGGACGCCCTCGGGGTCGAGGCCGTTGACCGGTTCGTCGAGGACGAGGGCGGCCGGGTCGCCGAGCAGCGCGGCGGCGATGCCGAGGCGCTGGCCCATGCCGAGGGAGAAGCCCTTGACCCGGCGGTGGGCGACCTCGGTGAGGCCGGTCCGGGCGAGAACGTGTTCGACGCGGCTCCTGGGGATGCCGTGGGTGTGGGCGAGGGCCCGGAGGTGGTGGTGGGCGGTACGGCCCGGGTGCACCGAGCGGGCCTCCAGCAACGCGCCGACCTCGGTCAGCGGCGCGGGGTGGGCGGCGTAGGAACGGCCGGACACGGTGGTGTGGCCGCGGGTGGGGGCGTCCAGGCCGAGGATCATACGCAGGGTGGTGGACTTGCCGGCGCCGTTCGGGCCGAGGAAGCCGGTGACGGTGCCGGGGCGGACGGTGAAGGACAGGTCGGTGACGACGGTCCGGTCGCCGTAGCGTTTGGTGAGTTCCTGTGCCGTAATCATGCTCCGATGCTCGTGCGTGCGAGGGCGGCGGGCATCGGACCGCGGGCCGTATTCGGGTGAGGACGGTCGTACCCGGGTACTACCGTGGCCGGCATGAGTACTACGCCGAACGGGAGCCCGACCGGGGCCGGGGAGTATGTGGTCCGGCCCGTGCGGGCCGGGGAGTGGGCTGCGGTGAGGGCGCTGCGGCTGGCCGCGCTGAGGGATCCGGTCGCGTCCATCGCGTACCTGGACACCTACGAGGCGGCGGTGGTGCATCCCGACGCGTACTGGCAGGAGCGGACGGCGAACGCGGCCGAGGAGGCGGGCGGGGTGCGGCAGTTCGTCGCCGAGACGGCGGAGGGTGTTCTGGTGGGCACGGTGGTCGTGCTGGTCGAGGAGGCCGGCACGACGGACTGGGCCGGGTGTCCCGTCGAGCGGCTGCAGGGGCATCTCGTCGGGGTGTACGTAGGGCCCGAGCACCGGGGGAACGGGCTCGCCAAGATGTTGTTCGAGGCCGCGCTGGAGTGGGCGTGGGCGCGGGGGACGGAGCGGGTGCGGCTCATCGTGCACTCCGACAACGGGCGCGCCATCGGCTTCTACCGCAAGGCGGGATTCGCCGAGAGCGGGGTGACCGTGCCGCTGGAGGGGAAGCCGGACGAGCACGAGATCGAGATGGTCGTCGAGCGCTGAGCGACACCGACACCGAGACCGACACCGGCGGCGCGGGTCAGACGGTCCGGAGACCGGAGCGGGGGAAGGTGACTCCCGTCAGGTCTTCGGAGACCTCCCACAGGCGGTGGGCCACCTCGGCGTCCTGTGCCTTCGCCGAGCGGCCGACCAGCTCCGGGGCGCCGCGGCCCTCCATGAAGCCGCTCGGGCCCGCGTAGCTGTTGCCGGGGATGTCCGCGACGGTCGCGTAGAGGGTGGGGAGGGCGCCGGCGTCGTCGCTCTGGGCGATGAGTCCGGCCACCGTCGTCTTCACACGGTGGCGCAGGCGTCCCCGGCCGTCGTACCGCAGCAGGTTGGTGGCCGCGAGGCCCGGGTGTGCGGCGGTGGCGATGACCGGGGAGCCGGCTTCGGTGAGCCGGCGCTGGAGTTCCGCGGTGAACAGCAGGTTGGCGAGCTTGGACTGCGCGTACGCGGGCATCGCCCGGTACGGCCTGCGCTCCCAGTTGAGGTCGTCGAAGTCGATCGAGCCCACCTTGTGGCCGTTGGACGAGAGGGTGACGACCCGGCCCCGGATCTGCGGCAGGAGGAGGTTGGTGAGCGCGAAGTGGCCCAGGTGGTTGGTGCCGAACTGCAGCTCGAAGCCGTCGGCCGTGCGGGAGAACGGCGGGATCATCACGCCCGCGTTGTTGACCAGTACGTCGACGGGGTCGGTGAAGTCCTCGGCGAACGCGCGGACCGAGGAGAGGTCGGCGAGGTCGAGCCGGCGGACCTCGGTGTGGCCGGACACCCCGGCGGCTGCCTCGCGCCCTTTCCCGGTGTCGCGTACGGCGAACACGACGCGCGCGCCCTTGGCGGCGAGGACGCGGGCGGCGACGCGGCCGATTCCGCTGTTCGCGCCGGTGACGACGATCGTGCGGCCGGTCATGGCCGGAATGTCCGCGGTGGAGAACGCTGATGTTGCCATGAGCCACAAAGTAGACGCTGACAACAAAGTAGTCAATGGATACACGCTGTTAGGGTGGGGTCATGCCAGACGTGACCGCGGACGCCGCCGAAGAGAGGCCCTACCATCACGGCAACCTCCGGGCCGCCCTGCTCGACGCGGCCGCGCGCGGCCTGCGGGAGCGTGGCGCGGACCAGCTGTCGCTGCGCGACCTGGCCCGGGAGGTCGGCGTCAGCCACGCCGCGCCGCGCCGGCACTTCCCGGACCGCCAGGCACTGCTCGACGCGCTCGCCGAGGACGGGTTCGCCCGGCTGGACACGGCGCTGCGCACCGCGCCGGCGGGCCCGGAGGAGGACTTCCCCTCGCGCGTACGGGCCGCCATGACGGCCTACACCCGCTTCGCCACCGAGAACGCGGCGCTTCTCGAGCTGATGTACACCAGCAAGCACCGGCCGGGTGCGGAGCGGATCGTCAAGGCGGCGGAAGCACCGTTCGGGCTCATGAACGACCTGATCGTCCAGGGCCAGGAGCAGGGGTCGCTCCAGGCGGGCGAACCCGAGCGGATCGGGATCGTCCTGTTCGCGACCCTCCAGGGCATCGCTTCGATCATCAACGGCAACATCGTCCGGCCGGAACTGCTCGACGGGCTGGTGGAGACCGCCGTCGAGCAGTTCCTGCGCGGTGCCCGCCCGCTTGTGTGAGGCTCCTGACGCCTGCCCTGCGCCAACAGCAGAAGCTCACAGTGGCTCTTCCCCGGCCGTCGGCCCGGACAGCCCGTGAACCCGGTCGGCCTTCGAGTCCACCTGCGCGAGATCGGCGTCCCTCCGCAGCGCGGCAGGACCTCCGCGATCCGTCAGCTCGTCCTCCAAGCCCCGGCCCCCGTCATCGCGAAGGCACTCGGCTGTCACGACGAGACCGCCACCCGCCTGGTCACCGAAGCCGGCGGGACCTGGAGCCGATACGCCCTCGGCGATCACCAGCGGTGAAGCGCGGGTGCTCACGCCGGGTCCGCCGAGCCTCGCTTGTCCTCAACGTGGACGCCGTGAAGTTCAGTGCAGTACCGAGGTCGTTCCGGCTTCGTCGTCCGTGGGCTCTTGAGCCGACCGACCGGCGGACGGTGAGCAGCTCAACGCACCAGGCCCGACTCCCACGCCCACGCAGCGATCTCCACACGGTTGCGGGCGCCGAGCTTGCTCTGGATGTTGCTGAGGTGCGCCTTGACCGTACCGGTGCTGATGTGGAGCCCGGCGGCGATCTCCGCGTTGGTGTGTCCCCGGGCCACCAGGCCGACGACGTCCTCCTCCCGCCGGGACAGCGCCCCGCCGGGTGGCCGGGCCCGCTGCCGGGCCGGTTCGGTGAACCGCTGGAGCAGCCGCACCGTGACGGACGGGCTGATCAGCGCCTCGCCCAGGGCCGCCGACCGTACGGCCTCCGCCAGCAGCCGGGGTCCGGCGTCCTTCAGCAGAAAGCCGCAGGCACCGCCCCGCAGCGCGTGGTGCACGTACTCGTCGTCGTCGAAGGTCGTCACCATCACCACCCTCGGCACATGAACCACCCCGGGGCGGGTGAGCCGCCGCAGCGCCTCCAGGCCGTCGAGTCGGGGCATCCGGATGTCCATCAGCACGACGTCCGGACGGAGCCGGGTCACCTGCTCGACCGCTTCCAGGCCGTCCCGGGCCTGCCCGACGACCTCGATGCCGTCCTCGGCCGCCAGGATCATGGCCATGCCCGTACGGACGATGGCCTGGTCGTCCGCGATCAGCACACGGATCGCCGTCATCCGGTCCCGCCTCTCCCGGCGCGGAGGCCTGCGGCACGGCCGTCACCCGCATCGCCGTGGAACGCGGCCGAAGCGCCGGGGAACGAGGCCGTCACCGTCCAACCACCCCCGTCGTCGCCCCCGTCACCACTCCCGGGACCGGCCCGGAAGGTTCCGCCGGCCAGGGCGACCCGCTCGCGCAGCCCTCGCAGTCCGTAGCCGTTCCCGCTCCTGCCACTCCCGCCGCCCGGGGCGCGTCGGCCGTCCCCGTCGTCGCGGATCTCGACGTCGACCGCTCCTCCGGGCGCGGCGGTCAGCACCACCTCGACCGTGCCGCAGCCGTGGGAGTGCCTGGCCACATTGGTCAGGGCCTCCATCACCACCCGGTGGATGCTGCTCGCCACCTCCGCCGGTATGCCGTCGAGCGGGCCCCGCTCGACGAGCCGGATACGCGCCCCCGGGTACGCGAAGCCGTCGACCAGGGACCGGACCCCGTCGAGCCCGCTGTCCACAGGCAACGGAACCCCCGCGCCGGCTCCCGCCCCGACCCCGGATTCCTCTCTCAGGGCGCCCACCATCCGCCGCATGGACTCCAGTGCCTCGGCGCCGGTCCGCTCTATGAGTTCCAGGGCGGGCTCCACCAGCTCGGGGTTCTTCGCCGCGACGGCCCGGGCACCCTGGGCCTGGACGACGATGCCCGTCACATGGTGGGCGACGAAGTCGTGCAGGTCGCGGGCGAAGTCCACCCGCTGGTCGAGCCGGACCCGCTCGTCCCGCTGCTCCCGGGCGGCCACCACCAGCCGGGCGGTGAGCCCTGCGGCGAGCGCGGCGCTGGTGAGCAGGGTGAGGAAGAGCGCGACGGTCGTACTGCCCTCCTGCACCCGGATCGCCAGCGGCCGCAGCACCACGGCGGCGGTGAGCAGGGGCACCCCGAGCCCGGCCCCCAGGGGTGTGACCCGGCGCGCGGAGAACAGCAGCAGGACGAGCAGGGCCACGGGCTCGAAAGCCCCGTACGCGGACGAGGCCGCCGGGCCGAGGTCCCCCGCCCCGTCCGAACGGAGACGGAGAACCGACGAGCACCCCAGCGAGACGGCCCCCGCCCCGCAGGCGGCCCGGGCCACGCCGGCCGCCGACAGCCGCGGAAGCAGCACCAGGGCGACCGCGGCCACGGCGGCCGAGATCAGCAGCGGGCTGCCGGTGACCGGCTGCCGGAACGTGCCCATCCGCAGGTCCAGCAGCCCCGCCGCCGCCGCAGCGCAGGCCGCGACGACGCCCCCCGCCTTGGCGAGGGCCGCCGCACGACTGGATGAGAGGGGCGAGCACAGCATGCCCCGAAGATATCCGCCGGCCGGGCGGGTCGGCCTCGGCCGAAAGTCATAGCCGCACGACGACGGACCGGCCTTTCAGCAGATACGGCAGGCGTGTGGTCGGCGGCAGAGTCGTCATCGTCAACCCGTCGTCGCCCGACGGCCCCCGTCGCCCAGCCTGCGAGGACCCCACCATGAACGTGTCATTCCAGATCGGCCCCGCCCTCGTGCTCGGGCCGCTGCTCGCGGCATACGCCGTCGTCCTCGCCATCCGTGCGCGGCGCGGGACGGCAGGGCACACCGGGCGGCACGCGGTGTTCCGCTTCACCGTCGTGCTGTACGCGGCGGCGGTGCTGTCCATCACCGTCTTCCCGCTCGACATCACCTGGGGCGAAGGCGCGAACCTGATGCCCTGGTACAACCAGCTGAACTGGCTTCCCCTGCTCACCATGGACGTCAGTGCCCTGCCCAACGTCGTCATGCTGGTCCCGCTGGGCCTGCTGCTCCCCCTCATATCGTCGCGGGCGACCTCGGCGGGGCGCGTCACCGCGCTGACCGCGCTGGCCAGTGCGGCGATCGAGAGTGCGCAGATGCTCTCGTACATCCTCTTCAACAACGGCCGTTCGGTCGACATCAACGACGTGATCGCCAATACGCTCGGCGGCCTGATCGGCTGGGCGCTGTTGCGGGCCGCGCTCCGCACGGAGGCGCTGGGCGGTTCACTGCGCGGCGCCGCCCTGCCCGGTTCGGCCGTCGCCCTCGGCACGGTGGTCCCGTCGCGCCGCTCCCCTGCCCCGGTCACGGGCTGACGTACGAGAGGGCCGGGGGACGACGTGCGGGGAGGACGGGAACGCGGGCACGTCGGCGCACGTACTCCGTTGCGACTGCCTCATCCGAGCCGATGGGCCGTTTCGCAAGGAACAAGTCTTCGGCCGTTGTTCGAAGACGCACCCGCGCACCGGCCCGGGCTGGTGAGTCCACGGCAGGCGTGACCGCGGCGAGCGCGTCGTACGCGCACCGCACGACGGTCCGGCTGACGATGTCCACGTTGAACCCCGCCGTGAGCGGCGCGCCCAGGCAGACCTCGTCCACATGGGTGCGGCCGGCGGGACGATGTGTTCGGTGGCTGGCCACGGCGTCCTCCCACCGTGAAGGACCTCGGACATCTCGGCAGCCCGGCAGCCCGGCAGCCCGGCAGCCCGGCAGCGAGGGCCGACTCGGCCTCGAGGCCGGCGATACAGCCCGACGAACACCCACGGTGACAAGCGGGATGCGACCCCAAGGCATACGCGACACCTCCCCGTGCGAGATCACCGGTTCCCGGGCCGGTCTCGGCATCTGTCATTTGCCTAAAGCTATTAGGTAGATGCATAATGCTTATCGTCGACTGGGAGGAAGATTATGGTTCGAGCAGGGCTGACCCCGGAGCGCCTGACCCGGGCGGGAGCGGAACTGGCCGACGAGGTCGGCTTCGACCAGGTGACCGTCTCGGCGCTCGCCCGGCGGTTCGACGTCAAGGTCGCGAGTCTGTACTCGCACCTGAAGAACTCCCAGGACCTCAAGACCAGGATCGCCCTGTTCGCGCTGGAGGAACTCGCCGACCGGGTCGCCGCCGCCCTGGCCGGGCGAGCCGGCAAGGACGCCCTGGCCGCCTTCGCGGATGCCTACCGCGACTACGCCCGGGAGCATCCCGGTCGCTACGCCGCCGCCCGGCTCAGGCTCGACCCCGAGACGGCGGCCGCCAGTGCAGGGGTGCGGCACGCGCAGATGACGCGGGCGATCCTGCGCGGCTACGACCTGACGGAGCCGGACCAGACGCACGCGGTCCGGATGCTGGGCAGCGTCTTCCACGGCTACGTCAGCCTGGAGATGGCCGGGGGCTTCAGCCACACCGCCGTCGACTCGCAGGAATCCTGGGCCTGGACCCTGGATTCCCTCGACGCTCTGCTGCGAAACCGGACCACGCCCTGACCGACGGGGGCCGTGCCGCCGGAGGCGGTCCACCGCGCCGCGCACCGGCGTACCCGAAGCAATCCGGAAATCCTGATCAACAGGCTGGAGCAATGCGCAATGAGCACTGAGCGCGACTGGATCACCACACCCGTCACCGCGGACATCCTGCGCGGTTTCCTCGACCTGGAACCGACCGCGCACGGCCTGCTGCCGCATCGGCTGCCCGCTCGGGCTCGTCGGCAGATCCCTGACGACCAACTGGCCGTGGCCGAGGCCCAGCCCTCCGGCGTGCGGTTGGCCTTCCGCACCCGGGCCACCGCCATCGAACTGGACACGCTGCCCACCAAGCGGGTCTACCGGGGTTTCCCGGCCCCGGCGGACGGCGTGTACGACCTGCTGGTCGATGGACGGCTCGCCGCCCAGGCCACGGTGACCGGCGGTAACGTCCGCACGGTCGTCGACATGGTCACCCAGTCCGCCGAACTGCGTGAGGGCCCTGCCGGTACCGCCCGGTTCACCGACCTGCCGGCGCGCGACAAGGACGTCGAGATCTGGCTTCCGCACACGGAGATCACCGAGCTGATCGCCCTGCGCACCGATGCCCCGGTCGAGCCGGCACCGGACCACGGGCGCAGGGTGTGGCTGCACCACGGCAGTTCCATCAGCCACGGCTCGAACGCCTCCCACCCGACCGCTGTCTGGCCGGCCCTGGCCGCGGCCCGGGGCGGCGTGGAACTGGTCAACCTGGGATTCAGCGGCAGCGCGCTGCTCGACCCGTTCACCGCCCGTGCGATGCGGGACGCCCCCGCGGACCTGATCAGCCTCAAGATCGGCACAAACCTCGTCAACGCCGACGTGATGCGCCTGCGCGCCTTCACCCCCGCGGTCCACGGCTTCCTCGACACCATCCGAGAGGGGCATCCGACCACGCCGCTGCTGGTCGTGTCCCCCACTCTGTGCCCGGTCCAGGAGGACACTCCCGGCCCCCTCGCGCCCGACTTCGACGGCGGGACCCTGCGGTTCAAGGCCACGGGCGACCCCGCCGAACGCGCCGCCGGGCGCCTGACACTCAACGTCATCCGTGACGAACTCGCCCGGATCGTCGAACAGCGGGCGGCCGACGACACGAACCTGCACTACCTCGACGGCCGTGACCTCTACGGCGAGAAGGACTACGCCGAACTGCCACTGCCCGACGAGATCCACCCCGACCCCGCAGGACACCGCCGCATCGGCGAGAACTTCGCGCGGCTCGCGTTCGGCGACGGCGGCCCCTTCGCCGCCAGGACCGGCTGACCACACCGCGGTCACGCAGACCGCGGTCGCTACGCGGCCTCGCTGATGCCGGGGGAGTTCCCGCCCGCGCGGTCGATGCGGCCGCCGGTTGCCGAGCGCAGGCACATGAGGCCGGCTGTGGTGGTGGCGAGCGGGGCGACGAGGGCGCCGGTGCTGTCGAGACCGTCCAGCAGGGTGCCGCCGGGGGCGATGACGGACGTTTCCGGGAGTGCTTCGGCGAACTCGGGCCCGGACCCGCAGGGCCGGGGGAGAGCCCGGAGTACCGGACCGGCCCACCCTCGCACTGGCCGGACAGCACGATGACCGGTGCCCGGTCGACACCACCGGGATCACGGACCTCTCCGGCGAGGAGAACGCGCCCGGCGTCAAAGCGCACCTCACCGCAGGTGTCGCGAGAGGCCGGTCGTTCTCATCGATAACCGCTGTACCGGTCCTCCCCGAGGCCGAGGCCGAGGCCGTCGTGCGGCCAGCGGGCGCGGGACTGTTCGCGGGAGCGGAGGAGGGCCAGGGCGGGCATGCCCCGGTCCGGGCCGTTGGTGAGCAGGTCCGGGAGCTGGGGGAGCGGGGCCACGGCCGCCACGTCGTCCAGGACCAGCGTGAATGGTGGGTCGAGCCGACCGGAGGATGACCGTTCGGCCATGCGCCGGCCGTGCTCGACCACGCTTGCGGTGAGGGCCGTCAGCAACGGCATCGCACCCGGACGGGTGCGGGGATCCTCGATGGAGTCACCCACCACATAAAGTGTGCCCCCTTCGTGGACGAAGGAATCCAGGGCGAGCGCATCAGTTCGGTCGGGTGTGCAGGCCTCGCGGACGTTGACCGTCGACAGGGCCGACAGCGCACGCGTCGTCAGTTGCTGGGCGATGTCCCGGCGTTCCGGGTGGGCGGTGAGCGTCGACTCCAGTTCGCCGGCGGCGCCCGGCGCAGCCTTCGGGCTGGTGCGCAGGATGCGTACCGCGTCCTGGACCTGGGTGCCCTGCGCCCAGCGGTGGACGTGGCGGACGGTACGGCCGTCGATGGCGGCGGCGTGCAGATAGCAGCGCAGGAGGGTCTGGGCGGTGTCGCTGACGGCCTGGTCGAGGCGGGAGGCGGGGCGGACCGGGGCCAGCAGGGCGGCGGCGCGCGCGACGGCCGTGTCCTTGTCCTCGCAGCCGCTGGTGGGCGACCAGTGGAGGCGGGCCGGGGTGTCGCAGCGGTGGGTCGGGTCGTAGAGGTGGGTGGGGCCGAGCTTGGCCCGCGCGTCCTTCGTCTCCTCCCAGAGGGCGGGGTTCGAAGTCAGGACGAGGGCGGGGCCCTCCGCGTCCCGTACGGCCGCGGCGGCGGCGGTGCGACGGGCGTCCGGAGGGCCGTAGATCACCGGCTCGCAGGACGAGGAGTGGACCGCGAGAGCCGAGGGGGCCGGGCCCTCTGGCGGCGGGAGGGCTTCGGTGGGGGCGGGTTCGGCCTCCCGCGGTGGGGCCGTGGCCGGGAGCGGTTCCGTTTCCCGTCCCCGTACGGGATCGGGTGCCGTTCTCGGGGTCGGTACCTCGTGCCGGACCGGCTCCGGCGAAGGTTCCGGCTTCGCCGTCGGGACCGTCGGGACCGTCGGGACCGTCGGGACCGTCGGGGCCGTCGAAGCCCTCGACGCCGCGCGCCCCGCCGCCCGCTCAGCCTTCTGCCGGGCCCGTACCGCCCGCCACCGGGCCACCGTGCCCAGGACGAAGACGGTGAGGACGACCAGCAGCATCAGCTGGCCGATGAACAGGCCCCAGAACAGCCCGTACCCCGAGAGGGCGGAGGCCGGGGTGTCCGGCCAGGCGCCCGGGATGTCGTGGGGCTGGGAGACGAGGTGCCGTATGGCGACCGGGGTGCGGGTGAAGGTGACGCCGGACGGCCAGGAGCCGCGGGCGAAGAGGCCCGCGAGGCCCGTGGCCGTCCACACCAGCAGGGTGATGCCGAGCAGGAACGCGAGCAGCCCGACCAGCAGCCCGTCCGGGATGCCGCCCTGGCCGTTGCGTGCCCGACCCTGTCCGCCGCCGTGACCGTCCGGTCCCACGTCGGTTCCCTTCCCCTACGCCACCGTCGATTCGGAGTCGCCGATGTGCTGTTCCACGAAGGCCGCCGCCCGTTGCTCCGCCTCCAGCTCGGCGGCGCGCAGGGCGTCGTCGGCGGCGAGGAAGTCGACGGAGGACTCGGTCATCGCGCGGTCGGTGAAGACCAGCGGGCGTTCCGTCTCGGTGATGAGGTGTTTGACCACCTGCACGTTGCCGTTGACGTCCCAGACCGCGATGCCCGGGGTGAGCGAGGGGATGATCTCCACCGCCCACCGGGGCAGGCCCAGCACCCTGCCCGTCGCCCGTGCCTCGTCGGCCTTCTGGGCGTAGATGGTCCGGGTCGACGCCATCTTGAGGATGGCCGCCGCCTCCTTCGCCGCCGCCCCGTCCACGACGTCGGACAGGTGGTGGACGACCGCGACGAACGACAGACCCAGCCGCCGCCCGAACTTGAGCAGCCGCTGGAACAGCTGCGCCACGAACGGGCTGTTGATGATGTGCCAGGCCTCCTCGACCAGGAAGATGCGTTTTTTGCGGTCGGGGCGGATCCAGGTGTGCTCCAGCCAGACACCGACGATCGCCATCAGGATCGGCATGGCGATGGAGTTGCGGTCGATGTGGGACAGGTCGAAGACGATCAGCGGCGCGTCCAGGTCGATGCCGACCGTCGTCGGCCCGTCGAACATGCCGCGCAGGTCACCGTCGACGAGCCGGTCGAGCACCAGGGCGACGTCCAGGCCCCAGGCCCGTACGTCGTCTATGGCGACGTTCATCGCTTCCGCCGACTCGGCCTCCGGGTGGCGCAGACGCTCCACGATGTCGGTGAGGACCGGCTGGCGTTCGACGATCGTCTCGGTGACGAAGGCGTGCGCGACCTTGAGCGCGAAGCCGGCGCGCTCGTCCAGGCCGTGCCCCATCGCGACCTCGATGATGGTGCGCAGCAGGGCGAGCTGGCCGGTCGTGGTGATCGACGGGTCGAGCGGGTTGAGGCGGATGCCGTGGTCCAGGGCGGCCCTCGGGTCCAGCCGGATGGGAGTGATGCCGAGTTCCTGCGCGATGAGGTTCCACTCGCCGACGCCGTCCTCGCCCTGCGCGTCCAGGACGACGACCTGGCGGTCGCGGAAGCGCAGCTGGCGCATGACGTACGTCTTCTCCAGCGCCGACTTGCCGTTGCCGGACTCGCCGAGGACCAGCCAGTGCGGCGCGGGGAGCTGCTGGCCGTAGAGCTGGAACGGGTCGTAGATGTAGCCCTTGCCGGAGTAGACCTCGCGGCCGATGATGACGCCGGAGTCGCCGAGGCCGGGGGCGGCGGTCGGGAGGTAGACGGCCTGCGCCTGGCCCGTGGAGGTGCGCACCGGCAGCCGTGTCGTCTCGACCTTGCCGAACAGGAACGACGTGAAGGCGTCGGTGACGACGGACAGCGGATCCCGCATCAGAACTCAGCCCCTACCTTCGAATGCCGGTGGCGAACGGGAGTGTGTTCACGAAGGCGCGGTGGTGCTCGCGGTCGCACCACTCCAGCTTCAGGTACGACTTTCCCGCCGACGCTCTGATGGTCCGCTTGTCGCGGGCCAGCGCCTCGGGGGTGCGGGAGGAGACGGTGATGTAGCCGACGAGGTTGACGCCGGCCGCGCCGCTGGCGAGGTCCTCGCCGCGCTGGTCGAGGCGGCCGTGGGCGGCGATGTCGCGCGGGTCGACCGTGCGGTTCATCTTCGCGGCGCGGGACGCCTCGGCCTCGTCGTTGGTCTTCTCCGTCAGCATGCGCTCGATGGCGACCTCGGTGGGTTCGAGGTCCATCGTCACGGCGACCGTGCGGATCACGTCCGGGGTGTGGACCAGGAGCGGCGCCAGGAAGTTGACGCCCACCGGGGTCATCGGCCACTCCTTCACCCAGGCCGTGGCGTGGCACCAGGGGGCGCGGGTGGAGGACTCGCGGGTCTTGGCCTGGAGGTAGGTGGGCTCCATGGCGTCGAGCTCGGCCGGCCAGGCGTTGCGCTTGGTCATCGCCTGGATGTGGTCGATCGGGTGGTCCGGGTCGTACATGGAGTGGATCAGCGAGGACAGGCGGCTCTGGCCGAGCGGCTGCCGTACGCGGATGTCGGCCTCCTGGAGCCGGGAGCAGATGTCGGTCAGCTCACGGGCCATGACGACGGCCAGTCCGGCGTCCCGGTCCACCTTGCCGCGGCCCTGGGTGCGCATCGCGCGTGCCATCGCGTTGGCCTCGGCGGCCAGGTCGCGGTTGAAGTGCATACAGGCGACGAGGTACGCGCGGTGCTGCTCGCTGCTGGTCGACACCATCGACTGCAACTGGTCGTAGGACTGCTGGAGCCACGGCGGCGCCTTGTCGTCCCCGCGTTGGGAGACGTCCTTGGCGTGCGCGTCGGGGTCGGCGGGCAGCGTGCGGGCGAGCATCTGGATGCGGGTGACGAAGCCGTCGCCGTTGGCCACGTGCTTGAGCAGCGTGCCGAAGCGGTCGACGAGCGCCTCCTGGTCCTCCGAGTCGCGCAGACCCACGCCGGGGCCCTCGATCTCGATGGCGGCGGTCACCGTCTTGCGGTCCGCGTGCAGCTGCACGGCGATCTCGTCGGGCCCGAACGGGGCGGCGAGCCAGGTGATCCGGCCGATCCCCGGCGGCGGGCCGATCTCGACCTCCCGGCCGTCGAGCCGGGTGCCCGCTTCGACGACGCCCGAGCGGTACGTCGTGCCCTGGCGCAGGGTGCGCTTGTAACTGCGGTTGATTTCGAACCATTTGTAGAAGGTGCGGCCCCGGTAGGGCACGTACACGGCCGCCAGCGCGATCATCGGGAGGCCCGCGAGCAGCACGATCCGCAGGCTCAGGACGGGGACGAGCAGACCGGCCATCATGCCGAAGAACGCGCCCACGACGATCAGCGCGATCTCACCGGTCTCGCGATTGCGGCCGACGATCGCGTTCGGCCGGGCGCGGCCGATCAGATACGTACGGCGGGGCGTGACCGGATGGGACATATGGGCTTCGGTCGTCAACGCCCTTCACCTCCCGTGCTGTTGTTGCTGCTGTTGCGGTTCCCGTGGGGCGTGCTCACCGGGCTGTCCCGACGGGGGGCGGGTGCGGCGGAGGGAACGGATCCGCCGCCGCCGTTCGAGGTGCGCGCGCTGTGCGCGGCGACTCCGCCGGAGACGGGGTTGGACGGGCGGGCACCGCCGGAGGACTGGCCGCCCCCGCCGCCGTTGTTGTCGGCGCGCGTGCTGTGGGTCTTGATGCCCTGCGCGACCATCGTCGCCGGGGAGGCCATGACCGCCGCGGCCTTGCCTTCGGCGCCCTGCATGAGACGGTTGCTGCGCGAGTTCGCGATCTCGTCGCCGAAGCCCGGCACGAAGCGGTAGATCATCGCGCTGGCGAAGATGGCCAGCAGGATGATCGCCAGGCCGGACACCACGGCCGAGAACGCGTCCGGGCCGTCCTCGTTGGACAGCGCCCCCGCCAGGCCCAGCACTATGACGATGACCGGCTTGACCAGGATCACCGCGATCATGATGCCCGCCCAGCGCCGGACGTGCCCCCACAGGTTCTTGTCGACCAGACCCGCGTACACGACCGTGCCCAGCAGCGCGCCCACGTAGAGCAGCGCCGCGCGGATGACCAGTTCCAGCCACAGCACACCGGCCGCGACGATCGACACCAGCGAGACGACGATCAGCATGATCGGGCCGCCGCCGATGTCCTCGCCCTTCTCCAGGGCGCCGGCGAACGTGCCGAAGAACGTGTTCGTCTGATCGCCGGTCGCGTTCGCCAGCACGTCCGTGATGCCGTCCGTGGCCGACACGATCGTGTAGAGGATCAGCGGGGTGAACGCCGAGGCCAGCACCGTCAGCCACAGGAAGCCGATCGCCTCGGACAGGGCCGTCGTGAGGGGGACGCCCCGCACGGCCCGCTTGGCGACCGCCATCAGCCACAGCAGCAGCGTCAGGATCGTCGACGCGGCGAAGACGACCGCGTACTGCTTGAGGAACGTCGGGTTCGTGTAGTCCACGGCCGCGGTCTCGTCGACGGCGGCACTGAGCTTCTTGACCGTCCAGGACGCGGCGTCGGCGCAGCCCTGGGCGAGGGAGGCGAGGGGGTCGAGGGCGGAGGTGGGGTTGTCGAGGGTGCCGGATCCTCCGGAACCGCCGGAGGCTGTGCCGTTTTCTTCCTCGCATTTGGCCTTGGAGGGGCCGGCGATCAGCTCACAGGCGTTGTTGCTTTCCGAAGGCGTCGGTGTGGGCTCGGCAAAGGCGCGGGTGGCGAAAACGAGGGCTGATACCTGTACTGCCGCAATGATGCCGGTCAGTTTGAGTAGGGAGCGGTTACCGGGCATAGGTGAAGCCTCCGAACTCCTCGACCACCTTGCTCATGTCCTCGGCCCCGGAAACAGGGCTGTCCCCCGGGACAGGGGTCGGACCGGTCTTCTGGGTGGTCTCGAGGACCCTCCAGTCATCACCGCTCCAGTTCAGCTTCATGGTCACCGTGAACCAGCTGCTGGTCACAGGGTTGGTTGAACCGTCACCGGCCAGCCCGAAGAGGCCGCTGCACCAGACCTCGACCGTGGCCGCGCTCTCGCTGAAGGCCGTCGCCTTGGTACCGGCGGGGAGCGTGCGATTGACGAACGTCATTCCTTCCGGAGCGGTACCGTTCGCGGTCAGACCGAAGCTCTTCAGCAGTTCTGCCGAGTAGTCGGCGTCGAAGCCGTCCTGAAGGCGGTCCCGTGTACTGGGGTCTGTGATGGACTGCACGATCTCGCGTCGCCGGGTCGGGTTGAACATTCCGTCAGACCCCAGCACTGCCGCGTAGTTCGCCGCCGCGCTCTCCGCCCCCTGGCGGTCCCGGGCGAAGCCCGACGGGATGCCGGCGTTCGCCGACTGGACCGGCCTCTCCCCCGAGGGGGCCGTTGCCTCCGCCTTCGGGGAGTCGTCGCCCTCGCCCGATGGGGAATCGTCTCCTCCACGGTTCGCGAAGGCGATCGCGGCGATCAGGAGCACCACCACGCCGACCACCGTGACCAGGCTCCGGGACGACGTGCGTCCGCCGCCTCTGCGTCCGCCGCCGTGCGGGCCGCCGCTGTCCGGCATGCGGGTACGGGTCTGGCCCGATCCGCCGTACCCGCCGGTGTTCTCGTACTTGTCCCCGAGACTCATACCGCCTGCGCCCCCTCAGCGTCGTGCGGAAAAACCTCGTACTCCGCGTACTCCTCGTACGACGGTAGCCGTGCTGGTCCCCGCGCGGGCGCGGTGTTATGAGTCGACATCAGGGAAACGCAACCTCGGGCGGTGGGCGCGACGGGTGGGTGGGGTGGAGGGGAGGCCGGGCGTGCCCGGTCGGAGGCATGGGCGGGGTCCTACACGGCCATGCCGTACACGATGGTGAACACCGTGCCCAGTGAACCGATGATGAACACGCCTGTGAGACCCGCGATGATCAGGCCCTTGCCCTGCTCCGCACTGAACGTGTCCCGCAGCGCCGTCGCACCGATGCGCTGCTTCGCCGCGCCCCAGATGGCGATGCCGAGGCAGATCAGGATGGCGAGCGCCATGACCACTTCGATCATGACCTTGGCCTCGTTGCCCAGGCTGCCGAAAGGACCCCAGTCGGGAGCGATCCCGCCGATGATGGTGTTGATGTCTCCCTCGTCGGCCGCGAAGAACATGTAAGTCACCGCCCCTGTCGGGTCGTTCCGTGCCTCTGCGGGCGCAGAGGTCAGGGCCCATTGTCGCCGACGATGACGCCGTCGCATGCCGACTCGGCGTCATTAGTTGGCGGGTTTTGTATGAATAATCGCTGTCACCGGCGCGCGCCGGTCCCCGAGAGGGGCGCGGGTCGATGGGTGAAGAGTCGTATCGTCACTCTGTGTATCACGTTCGGCCCATGAAATGGTCGAACTCACCCGCACGCACACCCCGGACGAACGTGTCCCACCTGCGTCGGTCCGTCGTGACGGCGGTGCCGGGGGCAGCGGCGGCACGGATACGGACCGTGTGGTCGTCGCCGAGGATCACTTCGATGCCGGATGGCCGGCCGGCCGTCACCTCCCGTTCCTCCTTGAGGGCCTGAACGAGGGTCAGGAAGTCATCGGGCGTGGTGGTGAGTATCGCTCCGCTGGGGTCGGCGGACTCGGTCATGCGGATGGCCTCGGCGGTCGTGGCCACGTGGACGCAGGAGTCGCCTTCGCCGCAGTACGACGACTTCTGCCAGCTGAGTCGGGGCATCTCGGGTCCCTTCAGAGGTCCTGGACGATGGTGTGAACGACGTCCCGCGACTTCGCCGGGTTGAGCGCTCGGGACTCCACCCGCTCCAGCAGGACGCGGTACTTGTTGAGCTGGGCCTCGGCGTTGAGGAACGCGGGCCCGTGCGACTGGTCGAGATGGACGGTGTCGAGCTGGGGCACGGGGCCGCTCGAGTAGAAGATCGACTGGCCCGACCCCGGGAAACCTCCGGCGGCGAACGGAATCACCTTGATGGTGATGTGCTCCCGCTCGCTCATGTCCAGCAGGTGCCGCAGTTGCGCGGCGGCGATGGCCGGACCTCCGAACTGCATCCGCAGCGCAGCCTCGTGAATGAGCGCCACGTATGGGGTGACGCGGTCCCCGTAGATCACGGTCTGGCGCTTGATGCGGAATGAGACGCGGTGCTCGATGTCGGGCGGTGAGAGGTCGGGCACGACCTGGCGGAACAGCGCGCGGGCGTGGTCCGTGGTCTGGAGCAGGCCGGGGATGTGCACGGTCACGGAGCCGCGCAGATGCGTCGCGTGGCATTCGAGTTCGGCCAGGTCCAGCAGTCCGGCGGGCAGGATCTCGCGGTACTCCTCCCACCAGCCCCGCTTGCGCTCGCCCGGCATGGCGGCGATGGCGTCCACAAGGGCGGTGTCGGCGCAGTCGTAGTGGCATGCCATGGTCCGGACGCGTTCGGGGCTGACGCCCGCGCGCCCGGCCTCCATGTTGCTGATGTGGGTGGGCTTGATGCCAAGAAGTTGACCGGCCTCTGTCGCCGTGAGGCCCGCGCGCTCCCGGAGTTTCCGCAGCTCGGTGCCCAGACGGAGCTGGCGACCCGTTGGACTGGTTCTCACGGGCTGGCCCGCCTCCTTGCCGTGCGTGTCACTCACACGAGTGCAGTATCTAGGTTTCCATTGGAAACGTATAAAGGCTTTTACGGTGCCGCGCTAGCTTGATCGCAGGCGCCCCGCCCCAGAAGCGCACCGATCGACGGATCGGCACCGCCACTGGGCAACCACCGTACGCAATCCACCAACTGCCGTCAGTGATCGGAGACTTCCATGCCCACCGTAACGCCGCCCTGGTCCTACACCCTCCAGCTCCCGCACGATCCCCGCGCTCCGCGCATCGCCCGCGTCACGCTGCGGACCGTGCTGGGGGCGCACGGGCTCGGGGAACTCGTGCCCACCGCCGAGCTGGTGGCCGCGGAGCTGCTGGCCAACGCCCATCTGCACACCACCGGGCCCTACGCGCTGCGGCTGCGGGCCGCGGAGGCGGGGCGGCTGCGGGTCGGGGTGTGGGACACGGACCCCCGGGTGCCGCCCGGCTTCGACGGCACCGCACCGCTCGCCGTACCGCTCACCGCCCCGCCGGACGAGTCCGAGAACGGGCGGGGGCTGCCGCTGGTGCGGGCGTGCGCGTCCGCGTGGGGTGTCGGGGTCGTGCGGGGAGGGAAGGTCCTGTGGGCGGAGTGCGGCGGTTGACGCCGTACCCCGTGGCGTGTCCGGGCTCGCGCGGCGCGTCCGTTACTCCTCTCACATGATCACCCCGGAGGGGGACACCCGCCTCTACACTGGCCACGGACGTGGGCGGCGGACTCCTGTACGAAGAGGGGCGGTTGACGGTGCGTAAGGCCTGGATCGCGGTGGGGGTCGCCGGAGGCTCGGCGATCGCGTTCGTCATGCTGCTCGCCGTCGGGGTCTACGTCGTCGCGGGGAACCTCGCGGGCGGGGTCGGCGGCGGGGCCGCCAAGACGCTGGCGAAGGGTGCCGTGCCGGCCGAGTACCAGAAGCTCGTGGCGACCTGGGGCAATCTCTGCCCGGCCATCAACCCGGCGCTGCTCGCCGCCCAGTTGTACCAGGAGAGCGGGTTCAACCCGAAGGCGCAGAGCCATGCGGCGGCGCAGGGCATCGCCCAGTTCATCCCCGGCACCTGGGCCACCCACGGTGTCGACGGGGACGGCGACGGCGACCGGGACGTATGGGACCCGAACGACGCGATTCCGTCGGCGGCGACGTACGACTGCGCCCTCGCGGGCTACGTGAAGGACGTCCCGGGGAATCCGACCGAAAACATGCTGGCCTCCTACAACGCGGGGGCCTACGCGGTCATCAAGTACAGCGGTGTGCCGCCGTACGAGGAGACGCAGAACTACGTCAAGCGCATCCTCTCCCTGGAGAAGAGCTTCGCCGCTCCGGTCGGCCGGGTCGACCCGTCCGAGCAGGCGGCCGGAGCCATCAACTACGCGCAGGAGAAGCTCGGCACGCTCTATCTATGGGGCGGTAACGGCACCGCTGACCAGGGGGGACGCTTCGACTGCTCAGGGCTGACGAAGGCCGCGTACGAGAGTGTGGGGATCACGCTGCCACGGGTGGCGAACGACCAGTACAACGCGGGACCGCATCCCACGCGGGGCGAACTCCTTCCCGGCGATCTGGTCTTCTTCTCGGACGACCTCACCAATTCGCGGGCCATCCGGCATGTGGGCATTTATGTCGGTGGCGGTTACATGATCAACGCGCCCCGTCCGGGCGCTGTGATCCGATTCGACCCGATCGACACACCTGACTACTTCGGTGCCACTCGCGTCACCGAGGATGGCGCGAAAGCGCTCCCCACGACGGTTTGAGCGGCTGGTGAACCCACCCCCTGAGCTGCGAAGACGTATCTCTCTTCGATAACGTCTGCGTGCTCATTCAGTGGATGTTGGAACGTACGGGCAAGGGTCGTGCGTTCCTGTTGTCGTAGCCCGAACAGTCAGCGGATCTACACACCACGGGGGTGGCGGAGCGGCGTATCGCCCTGTGCGCCGAGACAAACCGACGAAGGAGCCGCAGCACCATGGCTGGACTCGCCGACTCCGGGTCGAATCCCGACGTCGACCTGCTTTATGACATCAACGGCCTGGCGAAGGCCGCGCCCCCCTGGGTCGACGAAATCATGGGCTTCATGGGCGAGTTCGGACTGCTGTTCGCCCTGCTGGGGTTGGTGGTGTGGTGCTGGTGGGGCGTCAGACGGCGGGGCGGCGAGGACGCGGCCCCGACCGTGGCGGCCCTGGTGTGGGCTCCGCTCGCGGCGGGCGTCGCGGTCCTGGTGAACGTGCCGATACGCGGGTTCGTGGAGCGGCGCAGGCCGTTCTACGACCATGAGGGGCTCGAGGTCCTGGTCGACGGAAAGACCGACTTCTCGTTCGTCAGCGACCACGCGACGCTCACCATGGCGCTGGCGGTGGGGCTGTTCCTGGCCAACCGGCGGCTCGGGCTCGTCGCCCTGGTGATCGGGGTGCTGGGCGGGTTCATCCGGGTCTACATGGGTGTGCACTACCCGACCGACGTCGTGGGCGGGCTCGCGCTCGGCACGGCCGTCGCCCTGCTGCTGTCGCCGCCCGCGATGGCGCTGCTGACGCCGGTCATGAGGGCGGTCGAGCAGTCGCGGCGGGGGGCGTGGCTGATCAGAGGGCGACAGGCCGAGGCGCGGGTGATTCCCGGTGAGGCGCGGTCGTCGCAGGCGGGCAGGCGGGACCTGGCGGCGTAGGCGGTCCCGCGGGGCCCGTCCCGCGCGGCCCGTCCCGCGCGGCCCGTCCCGTACCTGTGCAGGCCGATGGGGTGACCTTCCCGGGTGGATTCCCGGGAAGGTCACCCCATCGCGTGTTTCTGGCCCTCGGCGCGGGCAAGGCTTCTGGCTCTTCGGGCGGGGCCGCGCCAGCCGCAACTGCAGCGGGCGAAGCAGAAAGGTCCCAGTTCGGCGGTGGTGATCCGGTGTTCCTGGGGGGACTCCGTGTCGTCCTGCTCTTCCACGTCACCACGGTACCGCTCGGGCACGCCCGCGGGACCATGTCCGTGACGGGGTTCCCTACCGGTCGTTAACCCTGAAAAAGGGATAGCCCGTGTCGGACGTAGCGGGGGTAGGCGGACCATGGCTGGACGGCAACCGCGGCGCACGCGGATCGGTGGTGCGGTCGTTGTTCTCGGGGTGGCCGGCGGGCTGGCGCTCGGTGGTGTCTCGGGGTGCGGCCGCAGCGGGGCGGCGACCGGCGGCGGGGACGGTGGCACGGCCGGCGGTGAGGCGGCGGTGGTGGTGCGGGGGGCCGCGGACACGCTGGTGGACGCGGGCAGCTCCAAGGCGCGTACGTCGATGGAGATGGCCACCGGCGGCACCCGCGTGACCATCCGCGGCGAAGGTGTCTACGACTACCGGAAGCGCATCGGCCGGCTGAAGGTGCTGCTGCCGCAGGACCCGTCCGGGGCGTCGGTGCGCCGGCCCATCACCGAACTGCTCGCGCCGGGTGCGCTGTTCATGAAGAACCGGGGCGCCGGAGTGCCCGCGGACAAGTGGGTGCGGGTGGACACCGGGACCCTGTCCGACGGGAACCTCGTCACCGGGGGTGTCACCGACCCGTTCACCGCCGCCGAACTGCTGCGTGGGGTGCGGACGGCGACGTACGTGGGCAGGACGGAACTCGCGGGCGCCGCGGTGCGGCACTACCGGGGCACCGCGGATCTGCACGAGGCCGCGCAGGCCGCCTCGGAGGCGAACAAGGGGCCGCTCGGCGCGGCGGCGACCGGGTTCGCCACCACCGAGGTCCCCTTCGACGTCTACCTCGACGACCAGGGGCGCATCCGCAAGGTCCGCCACCGCTTCAGCTTCGTGAACGACCAGGAGTCCGCCCCGGTCGCGGTCGCCTCCACCACTCTCCTCTACGCCTTCGGCACCCCCGCCGACGTACGCCTCCCGGAGGCCGACGACATCTACGCGGGGCGGATCGCCCAGCAGTCGGGCTAGGGCCTGCCCGGCATGATCCGCCGGGCAGGCCCTGGGAGCCGGCCGAGGAGTGAGGGGGCGTGGGCCGGGGCACGGCCGAGAGTGACCGGCGTGAACTAGCCCTTACGTGCCATGCGCGGGGAGTCGGGTGCTGCCTACCCTAGGAAGCCTCTGACCGTATGACCGTATGGATGAGGTGACGTGCGTGGCTCCGCTCGGGGGTGGGTTGGCTCAGGACCATGTGGCCCTCGCCGAGATCGAGCTGTGCGGGGAGCTGATCATCGCCGCCTCCGCGGCGCAGGGGCCGCTCAGCCTGGAGAGCATAGACAGGGTGCTGCAAGTGGCCGAGGTGCGTGCGGAGCCGGTGGTCGGGGCACACCCGTAGAGGTCAGGTGCGGAGCATGCGGGCGATGGCCTGGGTGGCTTCCTTGACCTTGGCGTCGATCTCGTCGCCGCCCTTGACGGCCGCGTCCGCGACGCAGTGGCGCAGGTGCTCCTCCAGCAGTTGCAGCGCGAAGGACTGCAGTGCCTTGGTGGAGGCGGACACCTGGGTGAGTATGTCGATGCAGTAGACGTCCTCGTCGACCATCCGCTGCAGGCCCCGGATCTGACCCTCGATGCGGCGCAGGCGCTTGAGGTGTTCCTGCTTCTCGTGGTGGTAGCCGTGGATGCCCCGGTCGTGGTCGGTCACGATCTCGGTCGCCGCGGCTGTTCCGGTGGGTGCGTGGGTGATTGAATCGGTCGCGTTCGGTGCGGTGGATGCGTCTTTCGTTCCCGTTGTGGCCGTTACTTCCGTCACGTCCGTCCCGTCCGTTGCATCCGGAGAAGAGGGCGCGGGCGCGCCGGCCTCGGTGGTCGTCATCGCGTCCTCCTGGTGCAATGGCGGGCGACATATACCCCTGGTGGGTATATCGTACCGAACTTTGCTGGGTATAGGCACTGTGGCCGGTACCGTCGGCGCCGGCCGTGGCGCAGCCGTCGGACCGCCCCCGTGCCCGTCCTCCTGCCCGATGGGTGACACTGGTGGGCGGCCCGTAGCCGTGGCTGGATGGTGCACCTAGCATCAGCCACACCGAACCGATGCACCCCGAGGACCCCACGTGCGCTTTCGTCTGACCCCCAGGGAGACGAGCTTCTACGACATGTTCGCCGCCTCCGCGGACAACATCGTCACGGGCTCGAAACTCCTCATGGAACTGCTCGGGGCGGACACCCCTGCCCGGGGCGAGATCGCCGAGCGTATGCGGGCCGCGGAACACGCGGGTGACGACGCCACCCATGCGATCTTCCACCAGCTGAACTCCTCGTTCATCACGCCGTTCGACCGCGAGGACATCTACACCCTCGCCTCGTCCCTCGACGACATCATGGACTTCATGGAGGAGGCCGTCGACCTGGTCGTCCTCTACAACGTCGAGGAACTGCCCAAGGGCGTCGACCAGCAGATCGAGGTGCTCGCGCGGGCCGCCGAGCTCACGGCCGAGGCCATGCCGAACCTGCGCACCATGGACCACCTCACCGAGTACTGGATCGAGGTCAACCGCCTGGAGAACCAGGCCGACCAGATCCACCGCAAACTGCTGGCCCACCTCTTCAGCGGCAAGTACGACGCCATCGAGGTGCTCAAGCTGAAACAGATCGTGGATGTCCTCGAGGAGGCGGCCGACGCCTTCGAGCATGTGGCGAACACGGTGGAGACCATCGCCGTCAAGGAGTCCTGAAACCGTCCATGGACACCTTCGCTCTGGTCGTGACCATCGGGGTCGCGCTCTTCTTCACGTACACGAACGGCTTCCACGACTCGGCGAACGCCATCGCCACCTCGGTGTCGACCCGTGCGCTCACCCCGCGCGTGGCGCTCGCCATGGCAGCCGTCATGAACCTGGCCGGCGCGTTCCTCGGTTCCGAGGTCGCCAAGACCGTCAGCGAGGGGCTGATCCAGACCCCCGAGGGCTCGAAGGGCATGGGGATCCTGTTCGCGGCGCTGGTCGGCGCGATCACCTGGAACCTCATCACCTGGTACTTCGGCCTGCCGTCCTCCTCCTCGCACGCCCTGTTCGGCGGCATGGTCGGAGCGGCGCTGGCCGGCGGGACGACGGTGTACTGGGACGGGGTGCTCGAGAAGATCGTCATCCCGATGTTCCTCTCGCCGATCGTGGGCCTGCTCGCGGGCTACCTGGTCATGACGGCGATCATGTGGATCTTCCGGAACTCCAACCCGCACAAGGCCAAGCGGGGCTTCCGTATCGCACAGACGGTGTCGGCGGCCGGCATGGCGCTCGGCCACGGTCTCCAGGACGCGCAGAAGACCATGGGCATCGTGGTGATGGCCCTGGTCATCGCCGACGTCGAGGAGTACAGCGACCCGATCCCGGTCTGGGTGAAGATCGCCTGCGCGCTGATGCTGTCGCTGGGCACGTACGCCGGCGGCTGGCGGATCATGCGGACGCTCGGACGGAAGATCATCGAGCTGGACCCGCCGCAGGGGTTCGCGGCCGAGGCCACCGGTGCGACGATCATGTTCGGGTCGGCGTACCTGTTCCACGCGCCGATCTCGACGACGCACGTGATCACCTCGGCGATCATGGGTGTCGGCGCGACGAAGCGGGTGAACGCGGTGCGCTGGGGCGTCGCCAAGAACATCATCCTGGGCTGGTTCATCACGATGCCCGCCGCGGCCCTGGTGGCGGCGGTCTCGTACGGGCTCGTGTATCTGGCCTTCCTGTAGCCGGTGTCGGCGTCGGCGCCTGACACGTGACACCGGGCAGCGCCCGGCACCGTACGGACGGCCCGGCCCGTGAGGACAGACGAAGGGGCCCGCCCCCGGTAATGGGGGCGGGCCCCTTCTGTGTCCTCGCGGTGGCACCGCCATGCAGCACCGCGAGGGGTTCGGATCAGCCGAAGCGGCCGGAGATGTAGTCCTCCGTGGCCTGGACCGACGGGTTGGAGAAGATGCGCTCCGTGTCGTCGATCTCGATCAGCTTGCCCGGCTGGCCGACGGCCGCCAGGTTGAAGAACGCCGTGCGGTCCGAGACGCGCGCGGCCTGCTGCATGTTGTGCGTCACGATGACGATCGTGAACTGCTCCTTGAGCTCACCGATCAGGTCCTCGATGGCGAGGGTGGAGATCGGGTCCAGGGCGGAGCAGGGCTCGTCCATCAGGAGCACCTTCGGCTCGACCGCGATCGCGCGGGCGATGCACAGACGCTGCTGCTGACCGCCGGAGAGGCCCGAGCCGGGCTTGTTCAGGCGGTCCTTGACCTCGTTCCAGAGGTTGGCGCCCTTGAGGGACTTCTCGACGACGTCGTCCAGCTCGGACTTCTTGTACTTGCCGTTCAGGCGCAGACCGGCCGCCACGTTGTCGTAGACCGACATGGTGGGGAACGGGTTGGGGCGCTGGAAGACCATGCCGACCTCGCGCCGCACGGCGACCGGGTCGATGCCGGGACCGTAGAGGTTCTCGTCGTCGAGCATGACCTTGCCCTCGACCCGGCCGCCGGGCGTGACCTCGTGCATGCGGTTGAGCGTGCGCAGGAAGGTCGACTTGCCGCAGCCGGAGGGGCCGATGAAGGCCGTCACGGAGCGGGGCTCGACGGTCATCGAGATGTCCTCGATGGCGAGGAAGGAGCTGTAGTAGGCGTTGAGGCCGCTGATATCGATGCGCTTGGCCATGGGGATCACTGCTTCTTTCGGGTCCGAGTCGCCGGTGGGCCGCGTCAGCGACCGGTCTTCGGGGCCTTCCAGCGGGCGATGCCGCGGGCCACGAGGTTGAGGATCATGATGAACGCGATGAGCGTCAGGGCCGCCGCCCAGGCACGGTCGTAGGCCGCGCCCTCGCCGCCGCTGTTGGCGTACTGCAGATAGATGTACATCGGCAGTGACGCCTGCGGGTCGGAGAAGGGGTTGGCGTTGATCACGCTCGTACCCCAGACCAGCAGCAGCACGGGGGCGGTCTCACCGGTGATGCGGGCGACGGCCAGCATGACGCCGGTGGTGATGCCGCCGATGGACGTCGGCAGGACGACCTTCAGGATCGTGCGCCACTTCGGGATGCCGAGCGCCAGGGACGCCTCGCGCAGCTCGTTCGGGACGAGCTTGAGCATCTCCTCCGTGGAGCGGACGACCACCGGGATCATCAGGATGCACAGGGCGAGCGAGCCGGCGAAGCCGGAGTAGCCCATGTCCAGGATGATGATCCACAGGCTGAGGATGAACAGACCGGCGACGATGGACGGGATGCCCGTCATGACGTCGACGAAGAAGGTGACGGCCTGGGCGAGCTTGCCGCGGCCGTACTCGACCAGGTAGATCGCGGTCAGCACACCGACCGGGATCGAGATCAGGGAGGCGATGCCGACCTGCTCCAGGGTGCCGAGGATGGCGTGGTAGATACCGCCGCCCGGCTCGCTGTCGGCGACGACGCCCATGGAGTGGGTGAGGAAGTAGCCGTCGAGGACCTTCACACCGCGCTTGACCGTCTCCCAGATGAGGGAGGCCAGCGGGATGACGGCGATGATGAAGGAGACCCAGACCAGGCTGGTCGCGGTGCGGTCCTTGGCCTGGCGCTTGCCCTCGACCACGGCCGACAGGACGTAGGAGCCGACGACGAAGAGGACCGCGGCGATCAGCGCCCACTGGATGCTGCTGTCCAGGCCGGCCACGGTGCTGATGCCGAGGCCCAGCGCGACGGAGCCGGCGGCGACGGCGACGGCGTACCACTTGGGGAGCCGGGCACCGTGCAGGGAGTGCGCGGACTTGGGGGTGATCGTTGCGTGGCTCATGCGTTGGCCCCCGAGTACTCCTTGCGACGGGCGATGATCAGGCGGGCGCCGCCGTTGACCAGCAGGGTGATCACGAAGAGCACCAGACCGGAGGCGATCAGCGCGTCCCGGCCCATCACGGTGGCCTCGTTGAACTTGCTGGCGATGTTCTGCGCGAACGTGCCGCCGCCCGTGTCGAGCAGGCTGGCGTTGATGTCGAAGGACGGCGAGAGCACCATGGCCACGGCCATCGTCTCGCCGAGCGCGCGGCCGAGGCCCAGCATCGAGGCGGAGATCACGCCGGAGCGGCCGAAGGGGAGCACCGACATGCGGATGACCTCCCAGCGGGTGGCGCCCAGCGCGAGGGCGGCCTCCTGGTGCATCTGCGGCGCCTGCCGGAAGACCTCACGGCTGACGCTGGTGATGATCGGAAGAATCATCAGGGCGAGCAGGATGCCGACCGTGAACAGCGAGCGCGCCGCGCCTTGGTTCCACTCGAAGACGCCGGTCCAGCCGAGGTAGTCGTCCAGCCAGCCGTAGAGGCCGTTCAGGTGCGGCACCAGGATGAGGGCGCCCCACAGGCCGTAGACGATGGAGGGCACGGCGGCGAGCAGGTCGATCACGTACGCGATGGTGCCGCCGAACCTGTGCGGGGCGTAGTGCGTGATGAACAGGGCGATGCCCACCGAGACCGGGACCGCGATGATCATGGCGATGATCGACGACACGACGGTGCCGTAGGCCAGGACCGCGATGCCGAACTCCGGCGGGCTGCCGCTGGGGTTCCAGTCGAACGAGGTGAAGAAGTTGGCCTCGTTCTCGCTCAGCGCGAGAACGGTGCGGTAGGTGAGGAAGGCCGCGATCGCGGCCATGATCACCAGAACGAGAATGCCGGACCCCCGGGAGAGCCCGAGGAAGATCCGGTCGCCGGGACGGGTGGCGCCGCGTGCGGCACGCTTCTGTTCCGTCGTGAGCGGCGGGGGTACGGGGGGTGGGGCGGTCTGCTGTGTGGATATGTCCATCAGGGTCTCCGGTCTGCGGGGCCTCCCGCTGTTCGGGGGCCCCTGGCGGCGGTGCACCGGACGGTGCGGCCCGGCCCCGGGTGCCGGGGCCGGACCGCACTCGGGGTCAGCTCAGGCTCGTGATGGTCTCGCGAACCTTGGTGATGATCTCCTCGGGCATCGGGGCGTAGCCGGCGTCCGCCAGCAGGCCCTGACCGTCCTCGGAGGCCATGTAGTTCAGGAAGGACTTCGTGGCGGGCAGGGTGTCCGCCTTGTTGCCCTTGTCGCAGGCGATCTCGTACGTCACCAGGACGAGCGGGTAGGCACCCTCGGCGTCCGGGGTGTAGTCCAGCTCCAGCGCGAGGTCCTTGCCGGTGCCGACGACCTTGGCGGCGCCGATGGCGGCCGTGGCGTTCTCGATCGTGGCCTTGACCGGCTCGGCGGCCTCGGTCTTCATGTCGACCGTCGTGACGTCCTTGGCGTAGGAGAGCTCGAAGTACGAGATCGCACCCGAAACCTGCTTCACCTGCTGCGCCACACCGGAGGAGCCCTGGGCGGACTGGCCGCCCTTGGCCTCCCACGACTTGCCGGGCTCGTACGGCCAGGCGTCGGGCGCGGCGGCCTTCAGGTACTTGGTGAAGTTGTCCGTGGTGCCGGACTCGTCCGAGCGGTGGAAGGCCTGGATCTTCAGGTCGGGAAGCTTCGCGTCGGGGTTCAGCTTCGCGATCTTCTCGTCGTTCCAGTTGGTGATCTTGCTGTCGAAGATCTCCGAGAGGGTGGCGGCGTCCAGGACGAGCGTGTCGACACCCGGGACGTTGAAGCCGACCGCGATCGGACCGCCGACCATCGGCAGGTCGATGGCCTGGCCGTCGGTGCAGACCTTCTTGGAGTCCGCGATCTCCTCCGGCTTGAGGGCCGAGTCGGAACCGGCGAACGCGGTCTGACCCTGGAGGAAGGCGGTGATACCGGCGCCGGAACCGTCGGGACGGTAGTTGACCTGCACGTCCTTGCACGCGGCCGTGTAGTTCTTGACCCAGGCGTCGATCGCGTTCTTCTGGGCCGACGAGCCGGAGGCCTGGAGCTGGCCGCTGGCGTCGGCACAGTCGACGTTGCCGGCCTGTGCGCTGGCCGAGCTGTCGCCGGTCCCGCTGCCGCCGCCGCTGGTGTCGTCCGAGCCGCACGCCGTGAGGGCCAGGGCGCCGGAGACGGCGAGAGCACCGAAGGCGAGGGCTCGCCGGTTCTTGCGCTGAAGCTTCACTTGAGTTCCTTCCAGGTGCCGCCGTCCTGAATCCCGGCGGCGTGCGAAGTCTTACGTCGGAGTCCGAGTGGTGCGAGTGCCCGTTCGGCAGGCGGTTCGCATCCCGTAAGGCCGAAATTAGGCAGAAGAGGTGAAGCACCCCATCGTCGTAAATGAACGGGAGGTGAACCCCTGCGGACGGTGCGGTGAGGTCACGGAACGCTCACATCATGGACACAGACGGATACCGGGCGGGAACGGGGCAGTGGGCGCGTTCCCACGGGGTTCGCGCGGGTTCGCCGCCGTTGCCGTCGCCGTCGCCGCGGCCGTCGCGCGGAAGGCGGCGAGCAGGGCGTCCACCAGGTCCGCGTCCCTCGGCTCGGTGAGCCGGCGGCGGGCCATGTGCGGGGGGAGCCACAGCACGCGGTCCACCTCGTCGTTGGGTATGAACGTGCCGGAGACCGCCTCGGCGGCCCAGTAGCGGACGCGCTTGGGGCGGCCGTTCGCCAGATAGTGCGCCGACGGGAGTTCGGCCACCGCCACGGCCGAATGGCCCGTCTCCTCGGCGACCTCGCGCAGCGCACCGGCGAGCGCGTCCTCGCCGCGCTTCAGCTTTCCCTTGGGCCAGGACCAGTCGTCGTACTTGGGACGGTGGACGAGACACAGTTCGAGGGTGCGCGTGACCGGGGAACGGCGCCACAGGACACACCCGGCCGCCTGGACGGTCAGGCGGCCGGGGCGGCCGGATGTGCGCGGGCCGCGGGAGGCGCGGCCGGAACCGTCGTCGGGCGGGGTCGAGCCCACCGGGGCCTCCCTAGAGCGAGCCGAGGACGTCCTTCTGCCAGCTGCGCTGGAACGCGTACCGCGCCGCCTCCACCTCGTGCCGCTGGTCCGCGTGGAGCACCCCGAGCGCGTACGCCGTGGCCGGGGCGATGCGCGGGGTCCGGGCGGCGTTCGCCGCGGCCGCCGACGCCTCGGACGCGTCCCGGTGCCGGTCGAGGGCCTCGCCGGCGGCGAGCAGACGGGCGTCGTGGCGCGAGGTGGTGGTGGCAGTGGCCGGGGAGGCTCCGGTGGGTCCGGTGGCTCCGGTGGGTCCGGTGGGTCCGGTGGAGCCGTCGGCGGGGGCAGGGGCACCGGTGGTGGCGTGGTGCAGCGCCTCGCGGGCGTACCGGTGCAGGCGCAGGAGCAGGCGGACCTGGTGCCAGGGGGCGTCCTGCGGATGCGGGGCCAGATCCGGGGACAGTCCGTGGACCAGCGCCTCCGCGTTGTACGGGCTTCCCGCGGTGAGCAGGGGCAGCGCCGCGACGGCGTCGGCCAGCCGCTCCCGCGCGGCCTCGGCCTGCGGGCGCAGGTCGGCGGCCGAGGCGACCGGGGCCAGCGGGACCTCGCTGGCCAGCACGGCGACCTTGTCGGCGACCGCGTGGAACCGGGAGGAGCCGAGGGCCTGGAGCGCCGTGGAGTGCGCCCGGGTCCGGGCCAGGGTGAGCTGCCGGTCCAGAAGGGCGCCGGCCTTGGCGGCACCCACGGTGAGGCTGCCGCGCTCGGGGGCGGCGGTGGCGGCGGCTGCGGCTCCGCGGGGGCCGGTTCCGGTGACGAGGGAGGCGGCGACGGCGGACGGGGCGGCGGACCGGGCCGGCCCGCCCGGTCCGCCCGCCGCACCGGCCCCGGC